>JAFCZU010000250.1 GCA_019314185.1 Deltaproteobacteria bacterium
AATGAGCAAATCAATGTCGCTATCCGGCCTGATATTTCCTCCATTTTCCCCTTTATCCTTACAATTATTCAACATAGCCTGCCCTGTGAAATCATGTTTGCTTTTATTTAACTGGGGGTCAACTACGTTATTCAGTTCAATTACCACGTCAACTTATTAACTGATGTACCTGTGTCTTCGTCCTACAATTAAATATTATTTGAACTGAAATCCTTCTACCTCCATTTTAGTTAATAACTTCATTAAATGTATGCTCTGTTTTTCTGAGGGAATTTTGTCAGGTATCCCGACAGCGACCTGCAGAATACCCATATCCTTTTCGTTTAAGAGTTTTTGGGAACATCCCCAAACGCTAAGTTCTTTCCATTTTTCAGGGCCTAAATTTAGAACCTTTTTTTGGGCATTTATTCCATCATCAATCTTTTGAACCTTTTTTGCATCTTTCTCATCAGTTGCTGCCATTTCCTTTCCAAGTAGTTCACTAATAAATGCCTCACTTAAATCCATATCAAACGCTTTCACCTTTAACCAGCACCCTTCTTTTTTACACCATTCTGTTACATTGGATATATTTTCTGGTGTATCTATTATAATTTCATGGATCTGATATGCCACATTTTCCAGTGTTCTATAGAAAGCTTCGCTGATTTCCTGTTTTTCCCAGATGTTCGAGAAGTTGATCACCTTTCTCATACCGGACACTTTATTTGCTATCCAGGCGATAGAATAAACCACAATATTTGCTCTGTAACCTCCGCCATACCATGGCTGCTTCATTATCAGCTTCTCTGTTATCCTGAAGACAATGGCTCTGGCTGCCAAATATTTAAAGTATAATTCGTTAAACGCTTTTTCATCTTTGTCCCACTTCTTGCCGATTTCAGATGCATAAATGGCAAAATTTTTCTGAGCGCCTCTACTTACTGTATGAGGACAGCCTTCCCAAGCATTCACAAATTTTGCCAGATCCGTTTTTGTAAACATCTGGGCTTTAGGGTATTCACCCTTGAATTTTTTTCTTGAAGCCGGAGTTAAATGTGCCTGAGCATCAAGGTACTGGCCACGAGCTCTTTCATAAAACCATTTCGTTTGCCTGAGTTCTCCTTCCTTTGGACGAGCCCAAAGCCTTCTGGAAAACTCTTCCATACGAATATGGTAAGGATGATTTGCGAAAAAATCAGCGGCATTGACCTTATTCTGAGTGTTTGCATATTCGGATATCTTAGGAACAACTTCTACAGAACGCTCTGGGTCTACAATAGACAGTTTTACCTGAACAAAAATTTTGTCCAGATTCATCCTGTCTTTCTTTTTAGCTGAAAAAATTGATGCCGTTGTCTGCCCGCCATTCACAATCTGCAGATTTTTGAGTTTCCTGATTTTCTGCATTCCATTTGATTGATCAAAATCGATTTCCTCTGCCGTAGCGGTGATGCCATTATTATATGCAAAAAACATTTCGGGATCATTACGTATCGTGTTTCTTATGCCTTTATTGACATTGCCACGGAATTGCAGAAAACAACGAACATTCTGCTCAAGCAACCTGGCACCATATTTGTCATACAGCATTGCCAGCATCTTGCCAGGCATAACCATAAGATATGACTGATAGGCATTTGTATCAATATGGGCGGAAAGACAGGGCAGAGATTCTCCGAAAGACTCAATTAAATCTATGACGATATCCTCTTTTCCATGCCTGGACGTTACAAGCCTGTGCAGGCGGGAAATATCCCAGATGTTATAGGATATTTCATAACCAGGATATTGAGCAGGTTCCAAAGAATGAACTCGGCTGCTCAAAAGGCCATTGCTCAAAAGGAATAATCTGATTTTGGAAAAATTGTTTTTCCGTGTACAAATCTGATGTGCCAGACCATAACCTTGAGATGTTTCTTCAAGTTGAGGATAAAATTCCGGATTCAAAGACTTTGAAAAGAAATTCTCCAGCCTTCTAAAAGCTGCACTTATTTCTGTTTTTGTCAGGCTGGTTAGCTCTTCGCTGTTTCTAAAATCTGAAATAAAAAGATTCAGAACTCCATCATCTTCGACAAGGTTATATCCGTCGACCCGGATTCCACGCTCAGCTTTATACTGACAGTAATCGAAGCTTTCCACCTCTCCTGAATCAACCAGAAATTCTGCAACATATTCAACAAATTCGCTTTCAATAAAGTCCTCATTAGCATCTGCCCTGCCGAGAATTTCCTGTCTGAAGTCCCTGTAAAAATCATCAACTCTTTCCATTTTACTATTCCTCAGAATATTATAATTTTTTCCGGATCAATAATAAATTGAGAACACTTATCAAGCATGATATCCAGTGTTATATTGACAATTCCTTCAGGTATATCGTCTGAATGGAATCTTGGAAAGTCATCCGTTACTTCATAGAACCGAAATCTGCTTACAACAAAATAAAAATCACTGTACTCCTGCAAGTCCATATAGCCAGCCTGAAGTAAAAGATCCTCGAACAAATCACCGGATGAAGGCTGACTGTTCTGAATATACTCTCTGATTTCACCGATAATTATGGGGAGATTTATGACATTTTCAGTGTTTTTTGCCCCTTTGCCAACTGTAACAACAAACAGGTAAAGTCTGGATAGCTGGGGGTTCAGTTGCTCAACTGATGATATTCTTATCAGGGGCTTTGAAGTACCGAGCTGACATTTCACTTCAACAGCAGTATCACCGATGCAAAAATCCTGCGGGGCATCAAGTGGCCCCTGCCAGAAAGACAATGCTTCTGAAACAGAAAATTTTGGAAAAAGGTAGTTTTTAAGAAACAGCAACTCACCAATCAGGCCTTTCTGTTCAAATTCACTCATGATTTTTGTGCGATATTTCTTCAAAAAAATATGCCATCGCACAAGTCGGCGGACAATTACAGCAACAACTGATTCTTCGTTAGAGCAATCGCTGGTTGCACGTATCAAATCAAAACACAGAGAATAAAATATATCCCAGTCGTCTTTATTGTTAAGGCGCAGTATCAATCTTGTTTTTTTGTCTCCATCGGATGCAGGGAGTGAAATGCCTATCCCCTGAAGCAGTGGGACTTTGCTGGGAAATCTTATACTGGCATCACATTCAAACAAAAAAAGATAATCACCTGATATATCTTTGCCCCAGAAGAAATCAAAGAAATGTGTGTAATCTGCCCGTCTGACATTATAGCTGGATAATGGGGTTTTGATCTTTTCCCATGGATTACTCATCTTCATCTCCTTCCAGATCATATCCGTATTCTGTTTTCCACCAGGTCGTATTTACTACATATTGGACAGGACTGTCCTTAACCCTGCTTTCAGGAAAACTGATACCGTAAGCGACTACGCCTTTATGGCTTGGCTTCTGCTCTGATTTTGGTTCATAGATAATATTCAGGAGATGTATTATTAACAAAGGACGTGCCCTGACTTTTCTGTAATAATGGCCGGCAATAGCATTTGCTTTCTGACCTGGCGCTTCTTTAAATAATTGTTCAGCTTTTTCTATTTCCCTTTGAGAAAGGCCTTCTCTTTCATCTCTGGTTGACCCGACCCGTGCCTTTTTTCCGACCATTATACAATCGGAAAGCTGTTCTGACCTCACACCAGCAGACCTGTCCTGACATCCAACAGCTATTCCGTGTAACTGTTCCTTGTCACTGTTTTTCACACCATCCTTGTTTATAATTGCAACATCCCATTTTTCAAGCTCATCTCCTTTGCGCTTATTTATGTATTCAACAACAGGTGTTGTGCTGGTCCTGATTGAGGCCGGATGATTCCTGTATCCACTGAGAAATCCTGTCACCAGTTCTGCCGGAACATTCTTCCACAGATAATTTTTGGCTTTTGTGAAACCAGGAGCTTTAATTTCCTTTAATTTACCGATAAAATTTGACAGTAAATTTCGATTCTGTTTGATATCTGACTGGGACCTGAAAAGTTTGTCGGTTTCGATAAGTTTTTTTGACAAATCTATCAACCGGGTTACTTTCTCACCTGTCCGCATTTTATTTCTAGCAGTGACAATCAGTGAATCTGGATGACTTCTTACTTTCAGCCCAAAGTCCTTTGGAGTGAGGTTCGCCAGCTCCATTTGTCTTAATTCCGCTTTCAGCTCCTCAGTTGCCTCAGAAATATGCGCATACCATCCTGCAGCAAGACTCGGCATGAATACCCTGCATAAATCTTCATAACCAGGTCTGTAACCAAACCACCTGCCCATCTGCATCAAGGTGTCGTACATAATTGAATTTCTCAAAAAATAACTTACGCTTAATCCTTCCAGTGTCAGCCCGCGAGACAGGCTGAATCCACCAACAGCTATTATATTCAGACCATCCTTTTTATAGTTTTCATAATCCAGCGTATCACTTGACTGGCTGTTAATTTCTATAATCTTTACTGGCGCAGCAGCATCAAGAAGAACTGACTGAATCTCATTCCAGCAGAATTCTTCTTCACCGAACTCTTTTTTCCAATGCTCATGCAACTTTCCCATTAATGAATTTTTCAGGGCATTATCTACAGGTTTTGCATAGTTAAACCGAATCTGCTGAATGAGTTCCTGCAAATATTCATGTAAAATATTTCTGACCTGAGACTGGATATTTGTAAGCCAGGAAATATTAACAAGCATGGAGTTGTGTTTTTTTATCTGGCCGCGAAGAAGTCTTACAGCTATTACAAGAATAAATGTAAATACAGCCTGATACAAACTGGATGGCAGATCTGTTATTACATAATCTTTTTTATGTCTGATTGGCAGCAGATCTTCGTAATCATTTATATAGCGAATTATATTCAGATCGTTGTTTTCACCAAAGATTTTCTCCGGCCCCACGTAATTGTCCGGGGCATCCAGACTGACAATGAAGTCTCTTGGAAAAAGATCACCACCCAGCATTTCTTCTTCACTGTCAGGATCAATAAAAATATTTGCAAACGGTGTTGCAGTATAACCGACATAACAACATTTATGGAAAAGATTAAGCGTCTTTCTTATAAGACCGTTAATTCGCGTTGATTCATCCGGGTCTTTACTTGTGTTTATTGACGCATTATCTGCTTCATCATCGATCATTAGCATGGGATGGTGTTCAATTCCTGTATCACTTATCGCATTATGCTCTTTCAGCCAGGCAATTAAATTTTCCAATGTATTATAATCCCAACCCCAGTCCACTCGTTTCAGCCGTTCTTTTATTAAAATCACTTGAAGTATTTGTCAGAGTTATCGGGATATTTCTATGATCATACCTGCCAACCCCGATGTACCTGTTAATGCCAGGATCTGTCTTCAGCAGACGCGAACTGTCTCTTCCCACAAAACCTTCATTTATTCTTGCCTGTGTCTGACTTCGGAGGTTGTTCTGGGTTCCTGCAATCACAATAATCAACTTGTATCCAGCATCGGCTGCCTTGCAGATCAGCCCCGTATAATTTGCGGTTTTGCCTGACTGCACATGGCCTACCACCATTCCTTTTCTTTCCCATGCTCCTTGTTTTAAAGGATTTTCCAGAAGCCCGAGAATTTTATCCGTAATCTGATCCAGTTTCGGGATAACTCTCAGGCCGAATCCTTTGTTCTGAAGCAGTTTTTTGTAACGGTCCCAGAAATAAGGTTCAATTTTTGCTTTCGCTGACTCCAGCCAGGGCTCGAATTCTTCTTGGATGACTGCACCTATATTCATCGTAACATCAAACTGAGATTCAAGATACTTAACCAGTTCATCCTTTTCAACAGAAGTTATATTTTCACCGACCAGAGCAGAAGCAGTGTCAACTTTCTCCCTTATGAACTCACGGGTAACAGATATCTCGCTGGCTAATAACGCAATCATAATATCTCGAAGTTTATCTATATCACTCATCTTCTATCCACTTTGTTTTCAGAAACTCCATAATACAATTTCAGATTGTCCGACACCGTGTTCCTTTAATGTTTTGTAAAAAAGGTCTGCAAGTTCCAGTAATTTTTCGTTTTCAAGCTCGTTTTTTATTATGGACTCCGGTTTACCTGATACATCTGCATAAAAAGCATCTACAGGAAACTGCCCTTCAACCAGAGTCAGAATATCAGAAAAATGACCGCGCTGGCTGTCATTAAGTTCCAAAAAATATTTTTTCAGTAATGGATGTTTTCGATTAATTGAATATTTAATTTTATTATGGCTGGCTTCTCTGAGCCATAAAGTATTCAACCCCTTCCGGGTCAGGCGTCTACCTCTTTTTGTATATATTCTTGATGAGCTACCAGTAATTCTTTCAATTATTTTTTTAAGCCGCTGCCTGATAACTTCAGGTGGTCTTGCTCTCGATTTTTTCACATCAATTGCCCAGAGATGGTCCAGACTGTTAGGCAGATTTATTTTTACCCTGGCAAGTCTGGTCAGTTCTCTCTGTCTGGCAAGCCGGAACCATGTGCCTGAGATAAGCAGCCGCGCATTTCTATATACGTAAAATCCCTGATTTTTGAGATACCCGTCTTCTCCAGCATAATAGTCAAAATCTTTTCGACTGATTTTACTGTGGTGAGGTAGAATATAAGGCTGGATGTATATGATTTCGCCGTGGAGATCGAGCCTTTCATCCTGAAGATGTTGAGTGGCCGGATGCTTTGAGTTGAATGGATCAAACGCTTTTAACGGGTCACCATTAATAAAAATCTTAACTGCCTTGATGCCGGGTTCTCCCGTCAGGTAACGATGAAAAACCAGCTCCATGTGTTTTCTGACCTGATCCATTTTATCATACAGGTTCGCCTCAGTATTAGCTGAATCAGTTTTATCAATTACCCTGTCCAGCTTTTCCCATGAAACAAGCGTACCAGAGTCTTTTAATTTTTCAGCATATGGCTGTTTCTGAATTTCATTCTCTTCAAGTACCTTCAGAAGCCATTCATTCTTGTCAGCGACATAATCCAGATCCCAGAAGCACCCAGATGCTTTCCCATCTTTTACAGAAACAACTGTTACCTCGCGACACTGTGAAAAAGAGGCTGTTTTCAACCCCAGACCAAATCTTCCAAGATCACTTTTGTCACGGATATCAAGGGGGCTTATGCTTCCTGGCCGCATTGCTTCAATCAATTCGTCATAAGACATGCCGGTTCCATTATCAATTATTATAATACTGGAGAATTCATTGTCCCAGTTAAAATGAATTTCAACCGAACTGGCAAAGGCAGAAATACTGTTATCAACGATATCTGATACGGCTGCTTTAAGTGAATAGCCGATATCACGTAACGATTCGATCAAAGATGAAGCCTTTGGAGGAGTATTTATGACATTCATGCTATTTATTCTGCCATTCAACTAATTGAATTAGTTGTAATCACCTGATAACAATAAAACACCGTTAATTCCCTGTGTAATTTTATTTATTATTTTTTTAAGTTTATCCATATCTTTCGTTTCACATTCCCATACAATAAAGACTTCCCATCCTTTTTCTTTCAGTTGCTTCAGATGCTGCTTATCTCGTTTAACTGTTTCAGCGAATTTGTCTTTCCAAAATTTTACCCTGCTTTTTGGAGTATAAGCAAATTTGCATCTTTTATGCCTGTGCCAGAAGCATCCATGAACAAAAATAACTGTATTATATTTTGGCAGCACAATATCTGGTTTACCTGGCAAATCCTTTCTGTGTAGTCTGAACCTGTATCCCATTCTGTGTAGCATTGACCGGACTATAATTTCAGGCTTTGTATCTTTACCCCTGATACGGGACATATTCCAGCTTCTTCTTTCTTCGCTAATTATATCCATGGTTAATTTTTCAGGCCTGACTGTGCTAATATATTAAAAACGATTCCTGCAATTTGTTTTGCAAGCAAAGGTGGTACTGCATTCCCAACCTGCTTATACTGCTGAGTGCGTGCCCCCTCAAAAAAGTAATTATCAGGAAATGTTTGAATACGCGCTGCTTCCCGCACAGTTAAACTTCTGCACTGGAACGGGTCGGGATGAATATAGTAATGGCCATCTTTTGAAATATGACTGGTTATTGTGGTTGCAGGCTTATTATATACTTGGACTCTGAAACGATCAGCAAAATTATTACCCTTCAATGCTTCTATGACATTTTTATGCTTTGGAAAAAGGTCCTTTGGAAACTGTTTGATAGTTGGGGAGTATCCATGAATA
>JAFCZU010000251.1 GCA_019314185.1 Deltaproteobacteria bacterium
CGGTTTGTTGAATTGATATTTATCAATCCCTTATACCAGAAGTCGGCTCAGGGGGGTCAATTTTGGGTTGTTATTTGCCCTTCAGGGGGGTCAATTTTAGGTTAGCAAAACTACATATTTAGTGTAATACGGGGATAAACCTTGCTTAACCAGATCCATGTTGAAATTTTGCCCATCAACAAAGATATATGTTAGAAAACGCCCATAATTTCCTCTGCACCTGCTTCCTTCAAATTCAAGATCGACATATTTGCCGCTAAGCTTCTTTTTGGCATAATTGGACGCCACTTTTCCCATAGGGATATTTTGTTTTTTATCTGGATGGACTGACTCTGGAGTGTTTACACAAAGCAAGCGTACTTTCTCATGTTTTCCTTGGTAATCAACGACAATGGTATCGCCATCGACAATTCGGATTACTTTATATTGACCGGCTATAACAAGGATAGGGAGTGTGAGAATGAAGGCTATCAGAAAGGATGCTGTTTTAAGGCTTCTTAAATGATTCATTTTACGATCTTCAACCGGTGAGTTTCTCGCAACTTCATCCATATCATGATCAGCAAGCAAAGAACCGGCTTGAGCCTTTACCAGTCCCAATAGGATAACGCCATGAATGATATACGTGGTGTCCTCATATATTTTTGGGTCTTTGCTGGCCCGTAGCCCGGCAACATTTAAAATTTCAATTCGATGTTTAATGCCCCAGTTGTTTATCTCTGATACTGTGATAAAAGTCGGTGTTTTATTCAGGTCAATATGAAGGAATGGACGTTTATGTTTTTCTGCAAGTTTCTTTGTTAATTTTGGAAAAAACGGGTTTGAAATTACGCGTTTATAGCCTTTCAGTTGGGCTTTCGTACATTAGTTTATAAGTTACTGTTAAGCTTTTAACGAGCAATTCTGGCGTATAACCAATTGCTCTCCGCGTTTAACCGCTAAACTGACTGCGGGTTGCGAAATCTTCAGAAACAAAGCAAACTGCAAGCCGCAACCGTCTTTTTATATTTCCCGACGGCCAATACCTGCTCAGGTTTTAAGTCCAACAATTCTGCAACTTGTCCGTCCCTGAAGCCCGAGGGTTTACGCCACTTCAAGGGTGCGAAACTTGAATTAAATTATTAAACTATAGCTAAGTGGATTTGTCAAGTATAAAACAGATTAGACTTTTAGTCCCTGTAACTTTGCCCCATAAAAATGTAAAAATTTTAAGGAGTTGATATGGCAAAGTTACAGAAGCTTTTCGGAGCACGAGTTTATGAACTGAGGAGAAGGGCTAACCTCACACAGGCACAGTTTGCTGAGATGGCCGGTGTTAGTAACGATACTATAAGCCGCATAGAGCGCGGGGTAAGGAGCCCCTCACCTGACGTTCTTGAGCGCCTTGCCAAAGCCCTTGATGTAGAAGTCCGTGAGTTATTTAATTTTTCAAACAGAAAATTTCTTGAAGCCAAATGCCGTCTTGAACTTATTGACCTGCTGAATTATCTTCAGAACAAAAATCCAGATGAAATTGCAATGATACTTAAAATTTCACGGTTGATCTTTGAGCGTAAAGAATAATCCCTGTAGAATTTCAGAATAAATGAATGCAACGCCCATCATGGGGGACGCTCCTTCATATATTGACATATCGAATACAATCTGTTATGAAAATGAGTATGCCACGTAGATCAAGAATAGATGCGCCCGGGGCGCTACATCATATCATAGTTAGAGGCATCGATAGAAAGAGCATCTTTAAAGATGATGCTGATAAAGATATTTTTTTAGAACGTTTGAAAAATATCTTAACAGAGAGCGGGACATTGTGTTTCGCCTGGGCATTAATTCCCAATCATTTTCATTTGCTTTTACGAACCGGCAGCGCTCCAATATCAATCATTATGAAGAGACTTTTGACCGGTCACGCAATCTATTTCAATCGTAAACATCGTCGTGTGGGCCATTTATTTCAAAATCGATATAAATCGATTCTTTGCCAGGAAGATGCATATCTGCTTGAACTTGTGAGGTATATTCATTTGAATCCTATTAGAGCTAAAATTGTAGCTGACCTTAAGTTTCTGGATAAATATGCGTATAGTGGTCATGCTGCAATAATGGGAAGGAAAAAGAACGATTGGCAGGATACCGATTATGTCCTCAAATTATTTAATACCAGGTTGTCATTAGCACGCAGGCGGTATCGCGAATATGTTAAGAAAGGAATATCAGTTGGAAAAAGGCCGGATCTTATCGGTGGTGGGCTTGTCAGAAGCGCCGGAGGATGGGATGCACTCAAAGGATTGAGAAAGATAAAAGCATATATGAAAGGGGATGAGAGGATTTTAGGCGACAGCGATTTTGTTGAAAGTGTATTAAAAGTTTCTCAGGATAACTTTGATCGTAATTATTTATTAAAGGCCAGGGGATACGATTTTAATACAGTTGTTGATCGTGTGGCTGAAGTATTGGGAGTTAACAGGGCTGAAGTATTATCTTCAGGCAGACAACCCCATCGGGTACAGGCGAGAAGCTTAGTCTGTTTCTGGGCATCAAGGGAACTTGGTATGAGTATGGTGGAATTATCAAAACGCTTAAAAATATCCCAGCCCACAGTAAGTCAATCAGCAAACCGTGGCGAAAAGATTGCAAAGGAAAATAAATTAAATTTATTACAAAGCAATTAATCAACATATCAAGGAGCGTTATAAATGCACTTTGTTTTGTCGGAATTTAGGATAGCTTGAGGTATGCGTTATAAAAAATACAGCCTTTAGGTCATATATTTCATATTGGGAGTTCTGAACTACAATGAAACTATTCGCAAGCGACATGTGGTCAGTATTTAATTTTGCTGATCCTAACGAGCGTTATCAGAAGTTTCTTGCGCGTGGACGTGACCCATTTAAGCACTTCATTGAAGGTGTGTTGCTGTATGACGAAATTGTTGTCCCCACGCAGGATTTCATGTCTTTGTCAATATTAGTCGGAGTTCTTGGCGAGCTTGCAGTAATTGATTTACTTGAAGCCGGAGTGCTTACTTTTATTCGTTTACGCGGTTCTTTGGCATATATTGGTAATGGCGGTGGAATTAAGCCATATCAAATCAGCAGTTCGGAAAAGAAGTTATCGTTTTGTGCATCCATTGATAAAGCAGTCAGTTGGGCACTTGGCGGGCTTATTGAAAAGCCGAAAAATCCAAAATTGCCAGAGCTTGTAGTGAAAGCTACACATGAAATTGATGTCGGTGATATCTATAATGAGGTAAGACATGAAACGTATATGGATGTCTTGAATAGCACCGAGCTACGAAATACTTTTGCTTTGCGAAATACAGACATGGACTATTTGGCAGGTGTTGGGCCGTCTGATGTCCGCATTTATGGCGGACCCGACGGTCAGTGGTGTGGGGACGAAGTTGATATTGTAATGGCTCTTGCAGCTACCAATATCGAGTTGCGTGTTACGCAGTTAGCAGGTTGCGAAGATGCATCAAGTGCCAGCCCCATCGGACAGATGCTTAAAGCAAAAGCGTTTCGAACGCTTGGAAATGAAGTCGCAGAGTCGTTCGTTGAGTTTCGTGAAATTGCTGGCGTTCCTGATATATGCGAAGCTGTTTTCCAAAAGCAAATTAATATTGCAGAGATACGCAAGCTTGCACACTCGCGCGACGGAGCAATGTTTCGCGAGTGGTTTCATGAGAATTGTCGTTCAGACCCCGTTACCATTGGTCGTGAATACGTTAGTCTTTTGAAGCAGGTCCCGCGTGTCCAGTCATTTTCTGTGCGTGGCATTCGGTTCATTACTACAACTCTTGTTGGACAAATTCCTATTTTAGGTCAACTCGTTGCCGCTGTAGATAGTTTTTTCGTCGATAGCTGGTTTCGTGGCCATTCACCCAAATTCTTTGTCGATAAAATAGTTGAGCTTGTGCCTCAGGATGAAAGGGATTCCCATCAACCGGATTAAGGCGACGAAAAAAACTCGTGCTTTATCCTCAGCCAATGCTTGAAAACCATGAAAATATATTACCATCATTGTGAGGAAGAAAAAAACATTCGTTCACACCCCTGGGATTGCGCTGAAAGTAATACTAAACATAAGTATTACGATTTCAAATCTCACCCAGACTTAATAAGCAATGCTCTGGAAGATTTTTGTCCTTGGGCGAACAAAAATGCTATAGTAGATTTTTATGAATTCTTACGTTGGTTAAACGGTACGAATTCACATTTCGAAACAAACGATTCTGCATTCCGAGGTCCAAGAACCAACACTGATTCGAACTTCATAAAAAGCTTGCAATGTAACGGTAGGCTCATGATTCTCTATCGAGATATAATTTTAAATGTTTCTAAAGAGCATGTGAGATGGCTGAATGATGCTATTCAGTTTTATTTGCGTCATATTGATCAAGAATTCAGATGGGGTGTTATTGGGACTACAATAGTTCCGGTTCGCTACATTAATCTTCCCGTTGACGAGCAAATAGGAAAACAAATAATGTTATCTTTCTGGGCTTGGGGGGATGATGAAATAGAAACGTTTCAAAACCTAAAAAGAACTTTCCTCAATTTGAGGAATGCATTGCAAGATGTTTCCAAAGAAATCGCCAAATCCATATCTGAAAATAAAAATATTTCGAAAAGGGTGTCATTAGTGTCACCAATATTTCCCTAAAAGGAAAATCTCAATATGACCTGCTGCGATCTTTGCAACAATAATTATGATTTGCAAGATAGCCATATTATTCCAGGATTCCTGTTAAATTGGCTTATAAAAACATCGGCGACTGGTTTTATAAGATCTACGGAACAGCCTAATCGACGCATTCAAGACGGTTGGAAATTGGTGAATTCAAATTGCAAGTGCACCATGAATAGCACCGTAAATGATTTCATGAGGCGTCTGATAATTGAGACATTTTCTTGGCCTATTATTTAACTTCTTTACTACAAATGCAAGATTTTTGCTGGTTATATCTCTAAAGTTTGTTCCTTTGGGGAAATATTGTCTTATTAAACCGTTGGTGTTTTCATTGGAACCACGCTGCCAAGCCGAGGAAAAGGGTCAAATCTGCCTTTGACCCTTGCTCAACGGAAATAAAAATATTTATGGAAGTATGATAAAGAAGGTAATACCCTTACCGTGTGGTTCTCAGATCCAAAAGAA
>JAFCZU010000252.1 GCA_019314185.1 Deltaproteobacteria bacterium
ACGTTTCAATCCACGCCCCGTGCGCCAAGACGACATAAAACGTAAAAACTCATTGACTAACTCCTTGATTTTATTTCCAGATAAAAGGTGGATAACCATCCAGATCACCGCGCAAGTAACGAGCCAGCAATAAGGCCTGCATGTGAAACAACAACCCGATTGTAACCTTTTCTTCAATAAACGGATGCATTATCTCATCCTGTTTTCGTTTCTGGTACGCAACCAAAACAGTTTTTCTTGTCTCGTCATCCATTAATACAGCGCCTGATTCTGACTTTTTAAATCCTTTTTTCTGCACCTGTGAAAGGTTTATCAATGAAAGCGTCAAGCGGTCCGCAATAAAAGGACGAAATTCCTCCATCAGATCGAGCGCAAGACCCGGTCTGCCTGGACGATCTCTGTGCAAAAAACCAACTGCCGGATCTAATCCCACTGATTCAAGGGCAGAACGAACATCGTGCGTTACAAGTGTGTATAAAAAAGACAGCAGACAATTTACGTTGTCTAATGGAGGCCGACGATTTCGATCCTGGAAAAAAAAGTCTTCTTTTTGAGAGGTGATCAGATGATCAAAAACATTAAAATAGACATGCGCCGCGTCGCCTTCAATGCCCCGCAGGGAATTCAAAGGCATATCTTCCTGCAAACGCCTCAGAGAACCGCCAATCTGCCTTGACGCATAACCGACTTGATCCTTATCAAGCTTGTCGGAGTGGTCTCTCAGCGCCCTCTGTAATACGGTGCGGCAGTTGGCAAGTTTGCCGGTAAGCACAGATCTTGCCATTTCAGCAGAAATTTTCAGGTCATCGGCTTTGCGATACTGCTCCCGCCGAAGCAGGACATTGCCAGAGACAGGCCCCTGCACCCTTGCAAGAAAGCGCCCATACTCAGATAAAAAGCTGATAGCCACATCACGTTCAGCGCAAAATCCCATCAAAAACGGGCTGCAACCAACATTGCCGAAACAGACAATGCCTCCTAAAGTATGAACCGGGATGCGCAGGCGGGTTTCTTTTTCCACCCTTACGATAACCGATTCACCTTCTTTTGCAAGATAGGCTCCCTGCGTAGTTACGAAAAGGGTATTAAGGTGTTTTTTCATGATTCTCGTATCGCTCCTGACAAGTAGCGTTTTACGGAACGCTTTCTTTCAATAGTTTTCGGCAGGCATATCTTCGCCAGTGAACAACTGTCACACTTTGGCGTATAGACTGGTTTTGGCGTGTGACCGGATGCAATCAGTTTGTGGAGACGCATTGCAGTTTCTTCAGTCTGCTGTCTCAATGCGCTGTCAAAGACAACATCTGTACGCCTGCGCTTTTTCCCGTAAAAAAGCGCTCCGCACGGAACCTCAATATTTAGCATTTCTTCCAGACACAGCGCCTGAGCACAAAGCTGCACCTTATCGCAATTGTCCTTCTTTGGTTTACCGCGTTTGTATTCCACAGGAAACGGCTCCCACTCTGCCGGTCCTGCTTTCTGCAAAGCCAGCTTTCGATGAAACTCGACGACATCCGCCTTGCCAATCAGCCCAAGCCGCAATGAGCGAAGAGACATGCTGTACTCAATGCGAACCCTGCCTCTGGATTGACCGTCCGCCTCATGGACCCTTTCGTGCATAATCTTTCCTTCGGCAGTAAAAAGGTTTTCAGCCCAGATCTGTTCGACATGAATCAGGGCGCACTGCCGCTCGCAAAACAGAAGATGCTGCAAGGCAGACAAAGGGAGAAGGTCGTCTTCGGTGTACATCATACTATTTGCTAAATCTTTTCTTCAAGGGTTACGCCTTGCGGCATATTATTCCGATCTATGGTAACATTGTAATCTGAAAATGCGCGAGCTGGGGCAGATTCATCTGTTGCGCGTTTTATTTTTACAAGCTCAAACAGCTTGTGAGCTGGGGCGTTGCCAAGCTCACTCGTGTGTTTGAATACTATGAGCTTTTGTGCTGCCATTTCCCCCCTTGCCGCAGAACGGTCATGGTCAAACATGTTAAGGAGGGCATTCCAGAAAAGTTCCAGGTCATCTTCGGAGAATCCTGTCTGTTTTGCAAGGGGTGCTGATATAAAACCGTGTACACGATACAGACCGTAAGGAACAATTGCTTTCCTTGCACCAAGCCCTTTATCTTCTGGTTTATCAACTGTAACCGCAGCCGTTCTGAACATAGCTACATCCAGACCGACAATGGGGTCTATGCTCCGGGAAAAACCGAGCTGGACTGGACCGCGAACTTGACCACAGGTTTTGTCACCTGTCGACATCACAGCTCCAAAAGTACGTACATCAAAGAAATTTTTGCACATCCATTTTTTTGCTACCATTTCTTTGCTATCAACAAACAACTCTTTGAGCTTTGCCTTTGACGCAACGCTAATATCTTTCAGTTTTCCAACTTCCTTCTTTGCCTTGTCGATATCAGCACTGAGTTGGAGATACACGCCTTCATTCTCAAAACCAACTCCTTCAGGGTAGCCTTGATAGTTACCGAGTTCTTCCAGCAAATCCGAAGGAACATGTGCAAACAATTTTTCATTATCCAACGCTTTATGGGCTCGTTTATGGTGCTCTGAAAGAAATGCTCCTTCACGAACATGGATTTCGTATGGAGAAACATTTTCTTTTACCAAATCAACGTAGTTCCGAACCTTACGCTTCAAGCAGACATCAGTTGTGATTCCGTGCCCGGTCTCTGGGTCAATACGAGGCATATTTCCTCCGTCCGGGTCACCGTTGGGATTGCCATTTTTCACGTCAAACAACAGGACAAACTCATAGCGGTTTTTGATCGGCTCTCTCATTATTCTCCTCCTTCGGTTTTGGTTTCATTTTTTTGCTACAGGGCATTTTTTTGCTGGTAGTAAGCAATGGCAAACAATCCCTGATCCTGCAAATTCAAGTGCGAGGGAAACACATTAATATGTTCCATGATCTCTGAAATACGGCGGTCGGAAACGTAACCATATTTCGCCTTTTCGATATGGTGTTGAGAAAGACGAAGCAACCGGGGAAAAACGCTTGCAGGCGTGGCGGATGCCGCGCTGAAGAAACGGCCTTTGATGGTTGCGTTGACTTTGCCCAATGCGTCCAATTGCGCTTTTTCAAGCACTGCAAACAAACGCCCGAGCAGATACGAAACCTCTCTTCTTTCTGTGTCTAAAGCCATTGGAACCTCCTTTTTATAGTTTCTTTGCAGTACAGCTTTTAAAACAGACGCTTTCAGATAGTTGATATTTTGACTGGCACGGATTCTGCCCAACACCCCCTGATAGAGGTTTTGAGGATAATTGGCCCCGGTTAGAATGGACCGTGTTAAAGCGCCTCCAAGAAGCGGAGATATATTTTTTGTTTCACGGGCGGTCTCTTTGAGTAGATGCCAAATTCCTGGAAACTTGATATCCCGCTCTGGATTGCGCTCCATTTCAAGGTCATTGAAATGTCTTCGCAGTCGTGTCAGCATCTTCCCCACCGAGCAGACAAGCCAGAAACGCAGGGCCAGTCGGGCTTTATTGACCGACAAACCAAGTATATAAAATTTAACATTGTCGTCATTCTCGATTTCCGAGGGCATTGTTCCAGCTCGTACCGCTTCGAGGAACTTTTGAACCGGGATGGCATCGGTTCCATCTGAAGACGGATTCAATATTTGCCCCATAAAGGTTTCAAGCGCCGACTCACGTTCTGTCCAGAACACGGTGGTAGCGTCTGCAATGCGAAAACGCCGTGTTTTACTCCGCAGTAAAAATTTTAAAGCTGTCGCACTTTTAAATTCTGCTTCAACGCTGATCGGGGCGTTCGCACCCCTTTTTTTCCCATATGACTCATAGGCTTTTTCATTAAAAGACACGAGCGAGGCCCCTGATCCGAATTTAAACTGCGCATACTGTGGCTGGATCGGATGCTCCCTGCCATCCACAAAACTCACTCCTTCATGATAGCTTTCTTTGGCGACATATTCCGACCAAAGCTTTTTAACCTCGGGCCGTTTGTGGATAAAGCCGGTATCACCTTGAAGCCTGAAAGCAACCCATTTCCCATGCGTTCCGCAAATATCTTTCCATCCTCCCAGTTTTACCGAATCTCCTGGTTTCCATTTGCGGAGAAACGCTTTAACCGCTACAATGCCGTCATCATCGGAATTTCCACAAACATCATGGATCAGTTTTTCGAAATGCTCATGATGAACCTTTTTTTCTGAAGTTCCGGCCATTCCAAAAATATAATCCGCCTTATCCACCATAAAATTGGGCGTTTTAGCAGCTGCATTCGCTCGCACATTCACCTGGTTGGAGTACGGCACAATTGATGGGAAAAATGTATAGATATTCGTTTTGGTTTTTGTTCTAAGGTCTTCCGGTTGGCCAATCAGAGAGCCATCTTTGTCAATCGTGACAACAAACCCGATATCTTCTTCGCTGAATCCGTAAGTCGGAACAGCCTCTGTCTCATAAAGCCTGTCATAAAGCGAAATCAGGGATTGGAAAATCATGCAAACACCTCCTTCCGGCAGTCTATAATGCCATCATGCATGACGGCGCGGAAAAACCGGGGAGCCATTCCGTTTGCAAAATCAATATCGTGCAGCATATATCCCAAATCCTGTTCTTCTTTATGGACAGTATCAGGAATTTTATCACACCATTCAAAACTGACCGGAAATTCTCGGCACCCGAAATAGGGGCGATGAAAACATTGTCCTTTTCTGGCTCGCCGCTCAAACATGGCTATATGCTTGCCTGGATCTGCGTTATCGGAACCATTCAATTCAAACTGAGCCTCAATGATGTATTCGACATCTTTTAAAACCAGAGAAGCCCGTTGCTGACGGTTGTCTTCGATAAATTGGCAAACCGGCTGATCAGTACTTCTCATTGTTTGTGCATTAATTGATGCTTTATTTTTAAACTCATTGCGCCGAATATTTTCAAAACGAATCGGTTTCAGCACATGGATCCGGTCAACGATCCATCTAATGGCAGGCTTCCAGTAAACGGCTTCCAGAATTCCACGGCCAGCAGAGGGCGTCATAACATCATAAGACACCCTTTCCACTTTCATTTCGGGTCGTGTAAAAAGTGCATAATCACCCCATACTCTCAGCTTCACCCCATAACTCATTTTTCAACCTCCTTTATCCGAAGAATTAAGGCCGGTTTGATCCGAATACAGTTCCGGAGAGCACAGCACACTTACGCCCGGATACGGGTCTTCCAGCCAGGAACGGATTTCATCCAATTGATACGGGTATACCTGAACTGAATACTGCTGCAGCTTCCGAAGAATTAAACCGGTATGTTTTGCAAACGTAAGTTGCCGGATAAGATCAGCAGCGGCAGCTTCAATCGCAATTACAACCGGCAGCGTGGCCGTTTCTATCATCTGAAAATTCGCAATGTCTTTGAACTGAATATCCCCCTTTTTTGCCTGGCAGCATAGGTCAAGTGTTCCATCTTCATTCATGATGGGCTGATTTTTCCAAAAATAGTCCAAGAAATATTCCGACACGCAATCCGGTGATGTAAGATCACCATCAAAACGCTTGAATAATTTTTGCGAGGATTGTGCTGCTTTACGAAAAAAAGAACATTCCGATGATTCCGGAAAGTTAAAAACAAATACCGGGCACGGCTTTTCATGAAGTCCATTGCGGTTACACCGCCCGGCTGCCTGCGCGATGCTGTCAATTCCACTGATGGCCCGGAACACGCAAGAAAAATCCACATCCACCCCAGCCTCTATCAATTGCGTGCTGACAACTCTGCAAGGCAGTCCATTATCCAGACGGCTCCTGATATCTACCAGTTTGCTGGAGCGGTGCGCGGGATACATCAATGCACTTAAATGGATATTTTCTTCTGATTCCGGCAAACTGCTGAATACATCAAGCGCCTGCTGACGTGTATTCACGACACACAAAACCTGCTCGTGTTCCGCCAGTTTGTCTGCAAGGTCCATCTCAGAAATGGTTCCGATAAATTTTTCCTTTGTGCGTTTAAGGGTATTGAACAAGGATGGAACATCCTGAACAATTTCTTGTACGTCTGTCAGGCCCGATTGAAATTCTTCCCTAAAATGAATGGCTGGCTGAGTTGCGGTGCACAAAATCGAGGTTACTTTATAGTTCAGGGAAAGTTCGCGAATAACTTCCAGGCAGGGCATCAGCTTTTCAATAGGAATCGCCTGGACTTCATCAAAAATGACCACGCTGTTCACGACGTTATGAAGCTTCCGACACTTTGATGACTTCCGGGAAAAGAAGGAATCAAAAAACTGAACATTGGTTGTGACCACAATCGGAGCGTCCCAATTTTCAGCCGCAAGGCGGGTTTTCCAGTCTGTGTCATCCGGTATAAAATTGCAGTGATGTTCCAGGACAGTATCATCACCGAGCATGTCGCGAAAAACAGCCGCATTCTGTTCAACAATGCTGGTAAACGGAATCACGTAGATTATCCGGTGCTTTTTATGTTTTTTGGCATGTTCCAATGCAAACGCCAGAGAGGCCAAGGTCTTTCCGCCACCAGTGGGAACTGTTAAAGAGAAGAGCCCTGTTTCCTTATTTGCATTTTTCAGGCAATCCGACAAAACAATTTCTCGTTGAACATTAACTTTTGTCTTTTCAGCTTTATAACGAAGTTGGTTAAATTTTTCCCAGAATGGTTCGCGCAATTTCGACAAATCCGGATATTGTGAACGCCAAACGGCTTTTTCCCTATCCAGAGCTGCTTCGGTGTCCAGAAAATCTGCATCTACCAGACATGAAAAAAGTATGCGGACAAAGAACTGAAGCTGAAAACCAAAACGAGTAGTATCGGAAACAACAAAAGGTAAGTTTTCGGGAAGTTCATGTGTACTTGGCTGGATCGCAATCTTTGGCAGGCTTTTTTTCAGTCTTTCTTTTAACGAAGATTCTTGGGAGTCGACCCAATTCGGTAATCCACCGTGGTGCCCCCCTACGCAATAGGCCATGAGCTTGCCTGCTTCTTTTGAATTTTCATATAGCCTTTGCGCTCCGTGCGCTGAATGTTCAACACGACCTATATAATACTTCGCGAAATCATCGAATATCTCATTTTCATGCCGCAGATAGGCCTGCCACGGGAGGGAACCTTTGCCGATATCATGACTGTGCCCCAGCAATTGTGCCCAAATACTTCCATCAAAGGGTTGAGCAAAATTGCCAGCTATTTGAGCCACTTTTTCTAAATGATTTTCAAGGCGTTGCCATTTCTCCGGCGGTTCGCCTTCGAGGCTGTGCGCATAATATTTTTTGGACATACCCCTCCTAATCCCCATTTTTCCGTTTTGGTCGGTCTAAACTTAAAATCCGGCGGGAATCTTTGCCCATCGGTGGTTCATAATGTTAATTTGAAATTGCCCATATCCACATAATCCCACAACGTATTGGTAAATTCCTTGCGGTAATTCTCCTCTTGAAAGCAGGCAAGAATAAAGTCTTCGTCACGCTGATTGATATATTTGGTGCTACCGCCTGTACGCTGATTTATCGTGTCGATAACGATATCCAGAATGGTTTGCCGCAGCACGCGAGCCCGTTTCCTTTCGGTCAGCAACATCGCGATATTAAGAAATGCCCTGAAATCGAATATCCCGAGCTGCTGTGTTTTGATATCTTGAATTGGGAATTCTCCTTGGATGCTGTTACTTTTTTTACTGCTCCCTTGTTTTACAGAAAGAAATCTTTTGTCAAGAGTGTAGTGTAGACGCTACCACTCTGACTTACCTTGTGTTATTACAAAATCTCACTGACCGCTTTTAATTTTTTCATGTCCTTGTCAAATGAAACAACGACCTTTTCAGGAGAAGAATG
>JAFCZU010000253.1 GCA_019314185.1 Deltaproteobacteria bacterium
CTGGACCACGGCCGCCCGATGAATCCCGATTGCTCCTGCGATGTCTCTCTCAAAGCAGGCCACGCAAATACCCATGTTGCCCGGGTTGCCCAGCTTTTGTAAAAGAGCGGCAAGTGTGCCGATAAGCCCTCCCACTCCAATAATCCCCCAACGTGTTGCAAAAATATTTTTTAACATCAAACTCCTCCTTTCTTTGATTTAGCCACAGACACACACAGACAAGATATTAAATATGAAAAGTATGGGAATCGCTCCAATTTGTCAAACAGGATATTCCGATAACAGGGTGGGTTTTTCTTAGTAAAAACCTATAACCCTAAATGAGCCAAAGTTCAATCAGGGAGGGGTCAGGGCTAATGCTGTTGACTTAAGCAAAATTTGAATTATTTTTGAATGTCGAATATCGAACAAGGAACCGCAGAATTACGAAGGGGTCACTTTGACATTCGATATTTCTTGTTCGACATTCTGCGGTTCAGAAAAGTACTTACAAGGCCGATAGTTACCGTGGTCACCGTGTCAAGTGTGTATTTAGACCAGTTTGTTAAACCTAAATTGAGCGATTTTTTACTCGATCTGCGCCGATCTCTTGCGTATAAAGGCTTCGCAAAAATCCTCGACATATCCACGGGTATGTCTGCGGTTTTTGCAAATCTTTATACATCAAGATCTCAGCACATATCTTCGCAAAAAATCGCTCAACTTAGGTTAAAGGAAGATTTAAGGGGTTAGATTAAAGGGTGGATAGTTATTGGGAGTGTAGGGCTTTCCCGTGCTGCCCAGTCGATGACCAAGCAGGGTAGACCGATCAGAACAATTGATGATCATAAGCATCAACTCTTTTCCCCTCAGAATGCCCAGACAGCCTGCGGCAGCGCTTATTTCGTCAAAGGCAGCTACTTCATCGCGCCGCACGTTTGGCCCCACCAGAACGACAGGCACCGGCTCTCCGGAGTGAATCAGGGTAGATGAGCTTGGGGTGGAATGGTCCGCCGTGACCGCTACTAATAGATCATCCCTTTTTTCCACTTCCCTTATAAGTTCATCAAGGCCTTGATCCAGAAGCGCTATGACAGTCTGTTTTCGCACGGGATTTTTTGTATGAGCCGCCTCATCCGACGAGCATGCCGGTCAGGCCCCAACGGTCATAGAAAGGCTCCTGAACGATTCTCCGTCCACATCGCTGGGTGGCCAGGAAGTTGGCGGGAGTAAGATCCGCTGCTATTCTGTGCCGGTTGATTTTATGCCCGGAAAGCACGCTGAAACAATGGGACAAATAGTCATTTAATGCATCTGCCGTTCTTGCGGCCTTTTCAGGCTCCGGATTTCCTGAAACAGGAGTAATTTTAGCCATGGTTCGTCCCACAACCATCGGGTCTGAATCAGAAATATAAGGTGATACCTGGCCATTCAGGATCAGGATGGCATCATTACGGCGGGTCTGGTGAAGCCGGAAGCCGATACCGTGCGCTTCATAGGGCGAGACAGCAGCAAACAGCCGTCCAATCTCCTCGCTGCTTCCTTTAATATCATCACGGCCCTGGGTGAGAATTGGCACACCCTTTTGCCATGTCACACCCGAGAGGTGAGCCAGACACAGGACATCGCTTTCATCAAAGGGAACTTTCTCTCCTACGGCCTCAAGGAGTCCACGGCAGGGAAAGGTATTAAGATCATAACCAAAGAGCAGGTAATGAGCTGTCTCGCTTGGCAGGCATTGTCCCATCAATGCAGCATGAAACAGGCCGTTGCTGCCCAACTGAGCCAATCGGTCCAGGTTGGGTGTAGGAGCTGACTGAAGGGGAGTGCGATTGTCAAGAATTTTATATGACCGATCTCCAAGTCCGTCTAAAAGAACAAGAATGATCTTCATGCGTGGTTTCCTTAATCCCGCCTAAGTTGAGCGATTAGCTGTTAGCCATTAGCGTTTAGCTTTAAAAATCAAACTGATAACACATTCAGCTAAGAGCTAACAGCTAATGGCTAATAGCTTTTTCGCAAATCTTCAGATAGCCAAATAAGCTGAAGCTATTGCCGGTATTGAAAAAAAACACTTTTCGTTCAGACACTAATTCAATAGTATAGGAATTTCCATTTTATGATTAATGAATTCAGCATCATATGATATAGGTCGATTTTTTTGAACGTCCAACATCCAACATCGAACATTGAACATCGAATAATGAAATCGCTTTGCTCTGCCGATTTATAAATTGGCGGAATTCCTTATTCAAAATTCGGTGTTGGATGTTCGATGTTGGACGTTCATCTTTTAAGCCCGCCCGAAGGGCGCTAAGTTCTTTGTGTCAAATACTCATCTACGATCTTCCTGGTTTTTAATAAACCTTTCGGTTCCCTGATCTCTAAGACCCACCATTTACAACCGATCTCCTGAAGCAACGCAAGACGGTCTTCAATATCTTGCCTCTTTTCCGGCGGGATATGCCCCTGACCGGGAATTTCGATATGGTAAACATGGGCATTAAAAACCCTGTCTGCATGGGGCGAAACAAAGTCTTCAACGATATATTGCCGGCTCTGCACAGATTCACACACATAGGCATGCCCGATATCCAGGGTGACATCGGCTCCGCTGAGTCGAATCAACTTTTCAAAAAGATTCGGCTTGCTCGTCCATCCCCATGCCAGGTTTTCAAGACAAACTTTTACTCTTTGCCCGGCCCCGAACTGGACCAGTTGTCTGAGGTTATCTATGGTTGCTTTCCATGAGAGAGGTTCGGTTGAATCGTGCCCAAGCCCGATGTGGATGGACATGTATCTTCCTCCTGCTTTGGCGACAAGGCGGATAATGCGGCGAAAAATGGCTTCCGCCTTTTCCGCCAAAGCAGGGTCATCGCTGCCCAGATCTATCTGATGAAAGGGACAATGATAGCGAACTTCAAAGGGCGCTAAGATTTCCTGATCTTTTGCCCACCTTGATTCCTGCATTGGCGTCTCAGGTAACCGTTCAAGGTCAAACGACCAATCGATCCCCGAAAATCCATGTTCAAGGGCAAAGTCCCTGACTTTTTCTGTATCAGAGAGAAAATTACACATGACAAGTTTTGGCTGCATTTATTTTTAACCTCTGTTCGCGGCATTAAGCATAAAAAAGAGCTGCATCAGGAACCAAGAACGTCGGCGGCAATTTCTTTATGGTCAGGCATCTGCCCTGCCACATATGTTTCAACGATCTCTCTTGTCAATGGATATGCAAATTCTTCCAGGTAGTTAAGAACCTGCTTTCCGGTTATGCTGATACTCCCATCCAATCTCCGGTAGTTTCCCGAAAGGATGCATCCCAGTTGATCCTTTCCCTGGTCCCACTCAAACCCCAGGATCTTCCTTATGCGATTTCCCTCTGAGATACGACGAATTGGAAAGAGCAACCTGATGCCGAATTCCTTTGCAATTTCCTGATAAACTGTCAGGGCTTCGGAAATCTGGTTTATTTTAATCGATCCACCGTGATTCTCTCTCCCCTGAGATAATCGGCGCCTTTCCCAAAGCAAGGGCAAGGGGAATGCGGACGCTGTGCAGATAGAGATGGCACCCGATACAGGGTGTAAAGAAGTCGTACTTTGCTATCAGTTCATTTATGAACCGGCCGTTCAGCGCCTGCCAGAAGAGTGGAGATCCAAAGACAAGGGGAGGGTGAACCCGGATTTCCGGCAGCCGTTTTGAGAGACGTTTCACCGCTTCACCGACACTCGACCAAGCTCCATACTCTGTTCCTGTATAAACATAGGTGGGAAGCAGATCAGTGAACCCTTCATCTTCAACAGCTTTTACCGCTGCCGCCACACTGTCGCGCCCTGCTATTTCAACGATTGCCAGCGACGACATTGCCCTGTACTCCTCAACTTTGCGTGAGGGAAGAAGCCATTTGGGCAGACTCACCACGGACTCTGGCTTGTTCAGATAAACTTCTTTCAGTCCGGCATCAAGATCAGGCATTTGTTTTTACCATGGTTGCATCACTACATTTCATTGATGAATTCATAAAAAGCCGAATTCATCAAGTGTTAGGTGTTAGGTGTTAGGTGTTAGGTGTTAAGTGTTAGGTGTTAAGATAAGATTTCTCCCTGCGGTCGAAATGACACATTCGACGAATTTGACTTTTTACGAGTTTGTCTTCATTGATGAGAGTACAAATACAAAATGATTTGGATAATTTCAACAAAAAACCTGTATCCTTCCCGGAATTTGCAGGAAGATGAATGGCCATTGCACCTGTGAGCATTATTTGTGTTCATCTGCAAGCAAGGCTGCGCCCAGAGCGCCTACCATTTGCGGATTTTCAGGAATCAGGATTTCCTTTTCAAGGGTTTCTTCCAATAAACGGCGCATGCATGGATTTTGCGCCACACCGCCGGCAAAGAGGATCGGTTTTATTACCGAAACTCTTTTCAGCATGCTTGCTGCCCGTTGCACAACAGAGCGGTGCAAGCCCAAGGCAATGTCCCTGCGGCTCTTCCCCCTGGCTATAAGGGAAGTAACCTCCGATTCAGCAAACACTGTGCACATACTGCTGATCTGAATATTCCTGGTTGCTTCAAGCGCCTCCCTGCCAAACCGATCCAAGCTGTAGCCAAGCGTTTTGGCCATGATCTCCAGGAATTTACCTGTCCCTGCCGCACACCGGTCGTTCATCTCGAACTTGATCACCCTGCCGTCATTTTTGAGTGCAATGGCCTTTGAATCCTGCCCACCGATATCGAGTATTGTTCGAACCCCAGGAAACAGAGACCTTGCGCCCACGGCGTAAGCTTTTATTTCCGTGACTGTTGGTGCATCAAAGGAAAGCTCGAAAAGATGCCTCCCATAGCCGGTGGCCATGATATGATCATGTTTTACTCCGTCAAGGAGTTCTTTGGCTTGCGCAAGGGGATCAAAACCGGAATCAGTTTGCTTCATCTCAATAATTTCACGGTTTTTCAACACCACCAGTTCAATAGTCCTGGAACCTATATCTATGCCGGCATGTTTCATGCAGATTTTCCTTTCTTATTTTATCAACTCCACAAATGCTTCCACCCTGGTCTTGAGCTGTCCTACATCTTCCATGCTGTAATCGGTATCAATGCGAAGGCAGGGAATATTCTTTTCCTCCAGAGCTTT
>JAFCZU010000254.1 GCA_019314185.1 Deltaproteobacteria bacterium
TTGAAACGGAAGGACGCACGGATTTACTTATGGCCCTTTACGGCCCAGACAGTGAAACAAAGCTGATTGCGCGTGATGACGACAGCGGTACAGGCTGGAATGCAAAAATTGCCGTAGACCTTTCACCTGGTACGTATTATGTCAGAGTTGAACATTACGACAGTCAGAGCGGAACAGGTGCATACAGCATTAAGGTGGTGAAGTAGGGAAAATTGGGTTCGAAGCGATTATCTGATGTGCGTAAGAAGGCGCACAAAAATAAAAAACAGAGCAACCGAAAGGAGAAAACCATGACAGAACAAAGCGAAACAATTCAGGAATTCGTCGCAGAACTTAAGGAATGGTATAAAAACGATACCGGGGACTTTAAAACGAATTTCGATGCGGCGGTAGCAGGTGTGAAGGATCCGCCAGCCGACACCGATTGGTTAGTGTATTATGACTGGAAAGGCAAGGGGATAGACGATTTATGCTCGTTCTTTATCGAGTGGTACGACTGGATGCCGAAGGTTGAGACAGGACTGGCATACATTCAGAAATTCAGTTGGCTATATTATGAAAACGATGCTGGCCAAACCTTCATCAAATCCGATCAGGCCAAAACCATGATGCTGCAATATGTTACCCTTCGGGGCAACTATTTGGACTCGGATGATTCACATCCGCTGGTGGCCGAATGGATCGATGAACTGGGCGATAAACAGATGTCCCAATTCCAAAAGACCAAGGCCGATCAGTTCAAAAACTTCAACGACTTTTTCATCAGGGAACTTAAGGACGGCGAGAGACCCGTAGCCTTTCCCGATGACAGCACTGTTGTGACTGCACCGGCTGATTGTATCATCAACATGATCGTTGACGATTTAACCGAGGAAACTACCATACAGGCAAAGAATGTTTCCCTTAACCTCAACCAGCTTTTAAACGGCTCGGAGCATGCCAAAAAATTCATTGGAGGCACTGCCGTCTCCTGCATTCTGATGCCCAACACCTATCACTGGTACCACTCGCCTGTTTCGGGAAAGGTCATTGAGTCCAACGCCGACGTGCTTGGGGATTATTTCGGAATCAAGGACTTTCCCGACCTTCTGGACAAAGGTGATGTCGGGTACGGATACGACTACAGCGATTTCGAGGTATTTCGCCGCGGATATCTGATCATTCAAACCCCAAACTACGGGCTAGTGGGCATGGTCCCGGTGGGGCTCAATACTGTTGGATCTGTGGTTTTCAAGGATCCGTTCAAGCGTATAACCCCAAATGATACCCCAGCCCCCATCACCAAGGGTCAGCAGGTGGGCTATTTCAAATACGGAGGATCGCTGAACATCCTTCTTTTCGAGTCGGGGCGTTTTCCCTCACTGAATCTTTTGGTGGGTGAAAAGATCGGCGCAATAAATACAAACTGCGAGGTTGCGGCGGCAACGAAATGGGTCGATAGCGGAATAAACATCAACACCGGCGATGCGGTCGAGCTACGGTATTCAGGGGGTATATGGCTGGCCAGCCCTGAATCGGGATATGTGGACGCCGCCGGTAACGCCGATTTCACTGCAAAGCCGGGATACACTCTGCCCGGGAAAAACGAGGGCGCCCTTTGCGGAAGAATCGGGACTGACGGCAACGTATTTCTTGTCGGTAAAAAGATCAATTTCACGGCAGACACATCCGGAAAATTGTACTTTTGCATCAACGACGACCTGAACGGAGAATATGGGGCTGGCTTTACCGATAATATCGGATCGGTGTATGTCACCGTCGATATTACCCCGGTGAAGTAAAAGCGGCCCTGAGGTTGAAGTTCTCAACATTTGTGCAAAATCCTACAAAAAGGAGTTCCGTCATGGAAAACGAAAAGAATAACGCCGACGATCGGGTTGTCGCCATCCCCCGATATCTGAAAGATAACGCCTGCTCTGGAACCTACAATCTGCAAGTGACCTCATACGCCGGTTATATCAATGTGGATCAAATAAAGGAAAACTACCTGTATTATTGGTTCTTCGAAAGTCGAGCCACCGGACAAACCGACGTTTCGGCCATCCCGCTTGTGATATGGCTGAACGGAGGGCCAGGTGCATCATCTCTGGCTGGCCTTTTTCTGGAAAACGGGCCGTTTCTTCTGAAGGACACCGGAGAGAATCAGGCGGAGATTGCTGAAAACGAATCCGGTTGGAATCAGAAGGTTCATCTGATGTATTGGGACCAGCCAGTAGGAACCGGATTCAGCTACACGGGCACCGAAAGCTATGCGCAATCGGAAAAGGAATTAAGTGAGCAGTTCTTCAATGCGTTGCAGGGTTTTTTCGAGCTTCATAGGGATTATCGTGACTGTGACCTCTATATCACAGGAGAAAGCTATGCGGGAAAATACATCCCGAACATGGCAAAGATGATCAAAGATAAAAACGAATCCCTTCCAGATGATCAGAAGATCAACCTGAAGGGCCTCGCCCTTGGGGACGGCTGGATGTATCCGCGATTGCAGACAAAACTGCAGGTCGACTATGGATACGAGATGGGATTTGTGGATACCCTGCAAAAGAGCACAGCCGAAACCCTTTACCGCGAATACTGTGATGCAATGGACAGAAAGGATATGACCGCCGCATTCAACCTAGGCAACAACGTTTCGAATATGGTCTTAAGTTGCGCTGGAAATCCAGATATTTATGATGTACGCCGGTGGAACGATCTGCCCATAAAAAACCTGAAGGATTACCTATCCTGTGACAACGTCAAAAAAGCCATCTACGCCAAGGGCGACTGGCAATTCGCGGATGCCAGCAGCATCGTGGCAGACAATCTGATGGATGACCTGGAGACAGATGTCACCGGTCTGTTCCCGGAGCTGATCAAGAAATACCGGATGCTCTTTTATACCGGCAACTTCGACATGTCCTGCGGCTACTCCAGTACGGAACAGATACTCCAGTCATGGAATTACGAAAAGAAATGGACGGGGCTGATAAGGAAGGTATGGACCAAAGAACAACCGGCGGGCACAGGCGATCTGCCACCAACCCTCGGATACGTCAATGACTTGAACAACCTCAGTCAGGTCGTGATTCCCGATTCAGGGCACCAAGTCCCCGTTTCAAAGCCAATCGCCAGCCTTTTGATGATCAACAACTGGGTATTCAAACAGGAATTCAACGGGTATCTGCCGACTACGGTACAGGCGAAAATCAAGTGGGTGGATACCGGAATAGCTATTTCAGAAGATGTGAAAACAACCGTAAGATATCTAAGCGGCACGTGGACAGCCAATCCCGAAACACGGTTTGTGGATGCCGGTGGCAACAGCAAACTGAAAGCCAAAACTGGCTACCCCCTTCCCGGTGCAAACGAAGGCGCCTTGTGCGGAAAAGTGGGCGAGTCCGGTGACGTATTTCTCATTGATAAGGAAAATGATATTCCCAATGGCCTTTCAGGCAATCTCTTTTTATGTATAAACGATGATCTGGACGGCATTTACGGCGCAGGATTCGCCGATAACGAGGGTTCGGTCACGGTAGCGGTGATTACTGATGTAGATTAGAGGCTGGGGGGCAGGCCAAGATAACTATCTGTAATCAAATAGTTACATCTGTAAAATTGGCCTGTTTTGAGCCCAATAACGACGTTTTTATGCCAAAATGGGCAATATTCAAATTAACGGGTGTAAATGTCGAACAATCTCTTCCAGCGGACCGCAAAAAGCCGCGGCCGCTGAAGAGTTCGGCGTAAAGGAGATGAAAAAACACAATATACGCCGCTATCTTTTACAAACCTTTTGATCGCAGTCCATGAGGGAAAAAGATGAAGAAAAGCTTTGTCATAACTATTTTGTTCGCCGTGTCTGCATGTGCATCGCATACCGGCGTGGTGCCAATGGGTAAAGATACTTACATGATCGCAAAGCAGCAGGCTACCGGATTCCCTGGGCTCGGCAACATGAAAGCTGAAATCATTGCGGAAGGCACCCAATAAGGCGCTGTCCTTGGCAAAGAATTTCAGATCGTCTCCACTCAGGAAACTCAACCACCTTATGTCTTGGGCAACTATCCGCGCGCTGAGATTCAATTTATGTGCATAGCTGCTGACGATCCCGAACATCAGCGCCCCAAATTGCAGAAAACCCCTGATGCTGTGATTGAAATGCGAAACCAGTAATCACTGTTCATTCCGGGGGCTCGATCGGCAAGGAAAAGAATATGACTGACGAAGGTCAACCCATAAAACCAGAGCACGTTTTCTTAAAGATCATCTGGCGAAGCACACTCGGCTTGAGTGTGAGCATGGAACAGGCTACGACGTGGTCTATTACAGGACTTGCGGCGATTATCGGCCTGTTCATCAGCAATCTAGATTCAGTTGGACAGCTCGTAAGCCGTCAAGGGTTACGTTGGGGCCTTATTATGTTTACAGGTTCCCTTGTCATCGGTGCGCTGAGTAAGCAAATCGGTATGGCAATCGCAAAAGGTCTGGCCATGCTTGAAAAAATGGAAAACATTTTGTCATCAGAGCAAGGCCAGGTTTTGATGACAAACATGACTACATCGTCGCCGCAGCTTGTTGAAGAAATGGCAGCACCCTACTTTTGGCCTCTATCAACATTGATGCGTAAGTCTGGCATGAAAGGTCTGTCAGATTATCTCTTTTCAGACAAGCGTTTTATCAAACTATTCTGCGTGCAAATGCTTCTTGTTAATCTGCATGGGCTCCTTGCCGCAGCAGGCTTGGTCGTAGTCGCATCATCAATTATTACGAAATGAGAAGGCCGAACAAGCGCATTGTCGTATCCAGATAAATCCGAATCGTTGGGATTCCCGATAATTGGGATGAAATTCGATGTTGTTACCCAGTGGGTGATCGCATATGGCCAGTTGGTTATATACCCCTATGCAGGGCTTGCCGTGGCATTGGGGAAAATGGTGCTAACGTCATACAACTCTTTGCAGAGCTTGCTCTGGCACTGAGAAATGAGGCGTAAGGTACTGCGAAAGCCCCACCTGACTAAAGTTAAGCCAGCAGGTCAATAGTGACGTCCGAGGGTCAGCTCTGAGAGGAGAGTCCTAAGCCGGGCGGAGCAAGGATGCAGGCTGTGTGATTGAGCCCCGAAAAATGTATAGTTGTGGATCAATGCGCAGGAAGGCAGCAGCCCTGGATACGCTATGGCAAGTATTCAGGACACCACCGGGGTCTTATGTAGCGGCCGACAAGGCCTCAATATAGCGGGTGAAAGTCCCGCCATACCAATTGCTCGATTCGGGTATGTAGCGATACCACAGTTCGTGTAGGGTAACCGCACGTCCATTGCGTGGTGTAAACGGCCTGGCCGCCCCATGGCGTGGAAAAAAAAAGAAGCGCTGTCGAGGTGGGGGCAATCTGTAGGTCTAGCAAATATGGGAGCCTGAACATAAAGGAATGACTGCAGCCCCGAAAATGGTGGCCATCATAGAAGTTGCT
>JAFCZU010000255.1 GCA_019314185.1 Deltaproteobacteria bacterium
AGCGAAAATACCATGCTCCTGATCTGAAAGATATGGCTTTAGGTGTAAACAAGTTCTCTGAGATTGATGGAAGTAATAGAATAGATAGATATGAGAAAATCCCTGCAGATCTTTTAATCCGTCAGCATATTCGGCATCTAATACAACTGTACCCTCAATGTCATTGCAGAAGACAGGTTGTATTGGAATTTTGGAAATTTCTTTATGCGGGGAATGAATAACGCCTATCGATTGGAAAATGAATTTGTCATCATGCATAGAATAATCTCATATAATTTATAAAAATCTAACGACCAAGGATAACCTGATAAAAAAGCAAACAAAATATGGCTATAAAGCGAAGAAAAAATCGATAAATAACAAAATTTGTAGAAACCAAAAAACGGCCAGGCTTTTTCAGCCAGAGTTCATCCTTTTGTGTACGCCCGGCATGGGCATGAGCTTATGGGGTGTAAGTCCCCTATAGCTGAACTGCTATTAAATTAATCATTTAACATAAACTATTAGTAGCGTAGAAAAAGTGAGACCTATGGCATAAAATAGTAGAAAATTGCCCTCCATTTTATGGTAATGATAGTTTTGACAAACTAACCATAAACAAGGAGGGCAATATGGGAATTACCCCACAAAATAAAAATATCACCATTGATTTTAATTGTCAATTTAAGGTTCATTTAAAAGACAGCCGTATTCCCACGATACTTGCAGGCTTTGCCGCACTTTTGCCGCAGTTATTGATGGATTTTTTTCAAAAAGTACTTGTTGGCTTTGGTGAATATGCGATAGCTCTCAAGAAAAAGCCTTTTGCCTGCAAGTGCGGCAATAACGAAGATTTCATATGGAAAACACGGCATGGCAAGAAAACGAAGATCCATGGATTTTACCGCTGGCTGGAATTGCAACAGGTACAGTGCAAGCGATGCGGGAGCAAAATGTATATAACCTGGAAGCTGCTGGGGATGGAGCCGATGAAGAGGATTGCCCACGAAATCTATCGCAAGAGCGCTATATCAATTTTGTGCTTTTCTTCCATAAACTCCCTCCTGTTTTAAGGTTTTTCCCTCTTTACATCAGTTGGAAAAGATGTCGCCGGAAGCCTTCGGTAGGGTGTTTATGTGATTGATTTTCTTTCGGTTTAAATTGACCTGCTGACAGGGGTCCGTCCCAGGGTCAGAAGATAATCAAAGGCTGCAACCAGTCCATCTTTCCATTTTTCGGTCAGATGAGCTTTTAGTTGGCGTTTCAGATTGCTCAGCCAGTGGCGCTGGCGTGACCTAACTGAGACTGGGGGCCATCTGCCTGTATTGATCCGATGTACAATGGCCGATCGAATGGTATGTTTTGATGATTGAAACCTGGAGAAATGGCTTGAAGGGCGTAGTGTTACGACACATCCGCAGGCCGGACACCGGTAACGCTTCAACAACAAGGGGGTGTCAAATCCTTGAAAAATTGTACTGACAAAACCATGCCCCCACACTTTCCAGTTCCCGCAACAGGGGCATGTCTCCGGCCGAGTCTATGGAAAATCTTTTCCCATGGTAAAAATTTGCTTGAGTATTACATCTACAAAAAGTATCATTGGATAATTGGTTTTGGGGCTATTAACAGTTGTGAGCCCTTGCAGGATTGACTCAAAGACGATCCTCTCACTTTCCATAACAACTTGATTTATTACCACTATATCCTTTTGAGCCACTTCTTTGTCAATTTCTTCATAAAGAAAGAAACAAAACTTTTGCATATAATACGGATGGTTCGATACCAATTGGGAAATCCTTGCGGTGTTTTCTTTGCTGATATGTTTTCCGCCTTTTTTGAATTGTGCAATTGTAAAAGGAACCAAATGCTTATCAGGCAGTGTTTTCAACTCATAATTGAGAGCGCTTTGGAAAAAGGGTCTTTTTCGATCATTAAAAATATCAAGCAAGATACGTCTTCTGCTACCTATGAAGAAAAAAGAGCATTGAATTTTCTGAATATACTGTCTTAAAATACCTTCTATTCAAATTGAATTATCAACTTCGGTAATCTCTTGAAATTCGTCAAGGGCTACGTGGACTTCAAAGCCTACATCATCAACAAATTTTTCCAGAAAGTTCATTGTTTCCTCAAGAATCTTTATTCCGTCTGTTCTAAATGCAGTCTGAACGGAGACCGAGACTCCCTCAACTTGGCGACAAGACAGGCCTGAAGGGTGTGATGAAGTTTATGGCTTTCTGAAAGAGACTTTCATTTTTTTGCGTTATGGTGTAAATTGATTTGGCGATTCTTCCCGCAATTTCTTCAACTGAAGTAACACCGAAAAGGTCACAATAAGCAGTCAACGTGCCATAAGACTTGAGGTTGCTTTGCACTCTTTTTATAAGCGATGTCTTGCCGTATCGCCTGGGTGAAAATAAAACCACGTTTGTATTGGATTTAGCGTAGGAAATAAGGTCGGCAAGCTCTTTTTCCCTGTCACAAAAAGGAGCGTCCACAGGTATTTCTTTAAGGTAAAACGGATTATTTTTCATAACGGATTCCTCTTGCTGATTTTAAGCAACTTAATTAGAGTATAAGATGTTGCCTGTTACAAGCAAAAAAGGATTGCTTCGGCGTTTCTTTTTTCATTTGTTCGGGGGCTTTCGGGCTTTCAATTCCGGATGTTAGCTTGTAGAAAAAACTCAAATAGCGACAGGGGAATATAAAATCGTCCGTCTTCTTCTTTAAAATCCTGTTTGGTTACAAGTATCATTTTGCGGGTCGATTCTGGGGTTCTGCAAAGGTCTCAAATAATCGTAACAATTTAGCGTTTTAAAAATGTGGCTGTTTTCGTTGAGATGTTGCTAATTCGAAAAAGCATTATTTGAATATCGAATATCGAACAAGGAATTTCGAATGATGAAGTGTGGAATCACTACGCTCCAAGCGTCGCTTACGGCTATGCCCCGGCAAGCTGTCTTTTATAGTAGTAAAAATGATAGAATACCTTACTTCGACATTCATAATTCCTTGTTCGATATTCTGCGGTTCAGAATAAATCGATAAGTTTGAATTCGTTTTAAAAATCTAAAGTGTTACGAATAATCTTGTTTATCGTGCCCGCCTGGAGGGTTATCCTGTCTAAAAATATGATCCGTTTGGAAGAGAAGAGTATATGCAGCTATTTCATTGGCTCAACATGGTTACAATTCGATCTAAAAGTATATGTGCCAGAGCATCTTTTTCCATCTTGGGAAGAGATTCTTTTGAACCGTTTTTATAAAACAGTGTCACCTTGTTTGTATCTGCTCCAAAGCGCCCAACAATGTTTCCGGCAATAATATCAAGATTTTTTTCCGCCAGTTTTTTTCTTGCGTTTTTTTCAAGGTTTTCAGTTTCTGCCGCAAAACCTACGAGGATTTGATTTTCTTTTTTTCTGCCAAGTTCCTTTAAAATATCCTGATTTTTTTGCAGCGCTAAAACTATTTCATCTTTTCCCTTTTTTATCTTATGCTTAGCGGAATTGACAGGTCTGTAATCGGAAACAGCCGCTGCTTTTATTATAATGTCAGAACGTTTCATGTATTTAAACACGGCAGATGCCATTTCTTCTGCTGTTTTAACATGTATCATTTTTACATTAAGAGGGTCCGGAAAATTTGCAGGCCCTGTAATCAGAACAACCGTGGCCCCTCTATGTTCCGCGGCCCTTGCAATACTGTAGCCCATCTTTCCCGAAGACGGATTGCTTATAAACCTGACAGGGTCTATAGGTTCCAGAGTTGGCCCTGCGGTTACAATGACCTTTTTATCTTTTAAATCTTTTGGCATAAGAGAGCTTAAAACCCTGTCCAATATATCCGCCGGTTCAGGAAGACGTCCAGGGCCAGCGGTGCCGCAAGCCAGTTTGCCTGTTCCAGGATCCATAATAAAATAACCGTCAGACCTGAGTCTATCAAGATTCCTCTGAACCGCTTTGCTTTCATACATATGGGAATTCATGGATGGACAAAAGATCACGGGAGATGTTACGGCAAGCATGAAAGTACTCAGCATGTCATCAGCTATGCCATTGGCAAGCTTGCCTGTAATATTTGCTGTTGCAGGAGCGATCACCACTGCATCCGCTTCTCTTGCCCAGTCAATATGCCTGATTGGAGCATAATCATTTTTTTCAAAAATGCCGGTACATACCGGTCGGCCTGACAACGCTTCAAAAGTAAGCTGCCCAACAAATTCCCGGGCGTTTTCAGTCATTATTACCCTGACATTTGCTTCAAGCTTTTTTAGCAGTCTTAATAATTCTACACTCTTATATGCTGCTATACCACCGCATACGCCAAGAACAATATTTTTATTTTTCATACAATTTTGCATAATAAGTACGATTGCTCGTAACCGTTCACGGAACTTTGTTTCATCTCTCCCAAATTTCTACTTTCCAATTCCAAGTTTTAAATCGTGAACAGCTACTAATTACGATTATTTTAACAGTCCTGATTCAGCTTCATTTATTGTTGGCGCAACCCATATCTCAACATGTGTTTTGAATTCTTTTTCAGTGATATTAATAATACACCACCTGTTTCCTTTCTGAAACACCATCATTGTCCGCGGAGACTTAAATAAACTGATAGTTCTCCAGTTATCTTTGGCCATGTTGTTTTCAAAAAAAGCGATAAGTGAACTCACATCAACTCTGCCGCTTAATGTCAGAACGCCTGCTGAAAAACCCGGAGTTCTATATACAAAAGACGATTTTTTGTTGATTTTTAATTCGTGCGGGATAAGCACATCCCCAAAATCATAGTATAATGGAGAAGGGCCTTTGTCTTTCTGAGTAATTGTTTGTGGTGTAGAACCGTCTTTTTTCGGTTTAGAGCTTGCACATCCGGCAGCTAAAAAGAAAAAAGCAGCTATAATACACAAGCAAATCAAAAACTTTTTTCTCCGTTTTATTGTTGTCATGATCTTACCTCCTGTAAATTGTAAGTTACAAGTAACTAAAGTTGATGAATTCGTAAAAAGTCGAATTCATCAAGTGTCAGGTGATAGGTGTTAAGATAAAACATCGTCGAGCATTTAATTGTCATATCAAGCTCTTAACGCTTACCACGTTTCGTAAAAAGTGGTTTTCGACTTTTTACGAAAGCATCAAAGTTAATGGATTCTGTCTGTTTTATAAAAAATGGAGCGAAGCGACTCATTAACTTTAGTCACTTTATGTAATGCGTTTCTGATTTTTTTGAGCTTTTGCAAGTTGTTATATTTCACAGCAAGATCGAACCACTCACCAAACAGCAAGACAAGCTTATCTGGAGCTTTTTCAGAAAGTTTTATTTCAACTTCTGCAAGCGCTTCAAAAAGGTCGTGTCTCTCAGGCTCCTGCTTTAAAAGATATCTATAGATTTCGGCTGCTTTTTCAAAATAACCCTGATCAGCATAAACCTTTGCCATGGTTTTTGTATAAAAATCAGAATTATTTGTCATTATTGCCATCCTGATTTTTCTTAAGCCGAATTATCACTTCATCTTTACCAATCATTCCCAATTCCTTTCTTACCACATTTTCAACATATTTGGGATCATTTTTCAATCTGTCTATTTCACGAGACAGGAAAAGGTTCTCCCCTGTAAGACTCGCGTTTTTTTCAATCAATCTACCCTTCTCCTTTTTTAACCGACTATAATCAACAAACCCGTAATCGCTAAATATAATAATTAGGCCCAGACAAAATAGAGCCAGTATTATTAGAGATAATATGATATTTTGTTTTGTGGTCACTTTTTGCATATTCCTTTTATAATCACAGCCTTAACTTTTTCCAGCTCAGGGCTTTTAATTAAAAAAGAAAAAGAACCGTACAGAAGAATACCAATTATAATGCTTACCATAATTCCGAAGAAAAGACCGGATAAAGATCCATTTTCTGACGGAATAATTAACGAAGCAACACCTGATACAATTACCCCCATTATTGCGGAACATAAGACGGTTTTGCAAGCTGATTTCATAATGTTTCTCATTCCGAGGTAACCAAGCTTTATTTTTAATGCCCGTATAAGAAGTCCAAGGTTCAGCATTGAAGCAAGCGAAGTGGAAAGGGCAAGACCGCCGTGTGCAAGAGGCCCCATAAGAATGAGCCCCAGCAGTATATTGACGCTGATTGATATTACGGCGATTTTCACAGGAGTCTTTGTGTCCTGCAGAGCATAAAATGTAGAAATAACTATCCTCACACCTGAAAATGCCCATAAACCTGTAGCATAATATAAAAGCGCGGATGCAGTCAATCGTACTGTTTCAGCGTCAAATGCCCCTCTTTTAAATAAAAGGGCAACAATAGGTTCTCTTAAAACAATAAGACCTGCCATGGCTGGAACGGTAATAAAAAGAACCAGTTTCATTGCATGTCCAAAAGTATCCTTGACTCCTTCAAGATCATTTATCGCCGCCTGTCTCGACAGGCTTGGCAAAACAGCGGTTGCAATAGCTATGGCAAAAATACCGAGAGGGAACTGCACAAGCCTGTCAGCATAATATAGATATGAAATACTTCCTTCCCGCAGTAAAGAAGCAAGAAGGGTTCCGACCAGGATATTAATCTGATAAACCGCTGCTCCGAATACGGTTGGAAGCATTAATATACCTATCTTTTTCAGCCCGGGATGATAAACTTTAGTTTTTTGCCAGAAATAGAATCCTTTTTTCATTAGAAACGGCATCTGAAGCGCAAGTTGGAGAACACCTCCTATTAAAACACCTATAGCGAGGCCTGTCACAGGATCAGCCATATACGGCGAAATAAGAAAAACAGAGCATATCATAGCGAGGTTCAACAGGACAGGCGCAAAGGCAGGCGCTGCAAAATGCCCAAGAGCGTTAAGAATGCCCATGCAAAGCGCCACAAGACATATAAAGAAAATATAAGGAAATATTATTCGTGTCAGGGTAATTGTTAATGAGAGCTTTTCGGGCGAATCTACAAATCCCGGCGCTATGATACGCACGATAAGCGGAGCAAGCAATATACCGGCAATGGTCACAAAAACAAGCAAAACAGAAAGACACCTTATCGCAGACCTTGCCAGGCTGAAAGCATCTGCTTTCCCTTTGTTTGCAAGATATTCGGTAAATACAGGAATAAATGCAATGCTTAATGACCCTTCAGCAAAAAGCCTTCTTAACAGGTTTGGGATTCTAAAAGCCACAAAAAAGGCATCTGCGGCAAGCCCTGCTCCGAAAAACCAGGCAATAACAACATCTCTGATAAAGCCAAAAATACGGCTTATTAAAGTTGCTGCACCAACAACACCTGCGGCTTTTGTAACGCGGACATTTTCAGACATAAAACAGGATATCCGTACAGGTTCAATGAGATCTTAGCAAAAAATGCTATGGAACCAGTATGTAATAGAATTATATAATATTAACATTTTGGATTTAGGAGATATCAAATGGAAATATACGCTGGAATCGATTTGCATTCAAGTAATAATTGAGGAGCTTGTAAAAAGTCGGAAAATACCGTTTTTCGTCATTCCGACCTGCCTGTGCGTCGTACGCAGACACGCGAAAACCGGGTACGTAGAGCTTTAGCGCTATCCAGTCTTTTCAAGCAATTGCAGAGCATTTGGACTCCGGTTTTCACCGAAGTGACGACTTTTTACAAGTTCATCAAAATTAAGTTTGTTTTGCAGAGCCAGACTGCTTTAACATTCGCCAAGTTTGAGAAAAACGCAGCATTTACAAATACCGGCTTCCCGGCTTGCAGGTGATGCAGAGACTTTATGGAGTGGAAGTAAAAGGCAGACTTAGTGTTGTAGGTACTTTTTTAAATATCGATAAAAGTTTTCATGAGAACCGAATGTATATAAATAAAGAATAGAATCAATTACTTCGTATGACAACAATATTTGTTGTTTCTTTGACTTGAATTTATAAACCTGGACACCCTGTAAAGCTTCCACTTTCATGTCTCCAATCGTGGAATCATTAAAAACAGATTTTACAGCTTGATCCAAATCTTTGATTTGCTGCTTATACAGTTTCTTTTTTTGTTTAGCAAAAACAGGTGATTGAATTATCACCTTAATATCGGTCATTCACCCTCTCCAAATACATATGGTGTTCCTTGGCCGGCCTTTATTTGTTCTCTTCCTACCAGGATATCTTGAATAAACGGTAACGGAAGCTCTGGATTTTCTTCAATTATTTGACCGATGCTTGCCCAATATTCAATTTGACCGGCAATAGATCGTTTAAATATTTTTGATTTAATTTTGGCTTTTATTACAAGATCATCTGAT
>JAFCZU010000683.1 GCA_019314185.1 Deltaproteobacteria bacterium
GAAGCGCTCAGAGCATCGCGGGAAGAAGATAAAAAGGAGACAAGCGGATCATGAGATTACGGAACGAAAAGGCCGAAACCGGCCACCTGCTGTCATTTATTTCAAAGAAAGATCGCAACGACAACTTTTCCTTGTTTTTCCCGGTGGAAGGTCTGGAGCAGTTTGATACGCTCCTTGAAGTTACCAAAGGGTTTGAAAAATGCCTGGAAGCCTGGCCGGGCATGTATGATTATATGGGATATTCGATTTCCGACTACGGAGGTATTGAAAAAACATTTCCTGAAATAGACACAAACCGTATTTTTATTTTTGAGCAATGCGAATTTCTTTCAGAAACATCCCAATTTATCGAGCCTTTTGGAAAAGCCCTGTTAAAACGTTTTATACAAAAACAGAATCAAATATTCCCTAATATCGTTACAGGCGCTATGGCTGTGGGATCCGGTTTTTATGACAGAGAAGCCGCTATCCGGGAAATCTGGGAGTTGCTCCAAAACAAAAAAAATATTCTGTTCAGAGCGCCCCGCAGATTCGGGAAAACCAGCCTTTTAAACTATATTGCAAGACATCCTCATGAGGGGTGGCAGGTCTGTTTTGTGGATCTTGAGGGTGGTGATTCTGCGGAAAAATTTATAGAAAGAATTTTGGCGGCCATGCTTGAGAAAGAATGTTTTGATCCATATCTGCCTGTCCATCTTGCAGGGCAACATATTTATGCAAAAACAGACAGCGAACAGTTGGCAATCCTGAGGAAAGAGCGTCAAACAATACAAGAAGACTGGAAAAAATATGCTGAAAAGCTTTTCAATCAAGTGGAAAATTCATTGGAAGATACACGCTTCCTCTTTATCCTGGATGAGGTTTCTTTCCTGATCGAGGATATGATGGAGCAAAAAGATGATACCGAAGATCAAATAAATGAGTTGATGATATGGTTTCATGAATTAAGGAAGCAACATAATAAAATACACTTTATTTTGTCCGGGTCGGAACACCTTCCCTCTTTTTTAAGCGCTTTTGGGATCGACAGCCAGCTCGATGACCTCGAAAAAGTCCATCTTGATCTTTTCGACAGGGAGATCGCCAGAGAGTTTATTTTTCTTGTCCTTGCCGGCCAGAAGGTCGCGGCTGCATTACGTGAAATTGATCTGATGCTGACGTTGATGGGAAAGCCGATTCCCTATTTTCTCCATCTGTTTTTAGACGCAATATGCAGAACCTGCAAAGAGAGAAAATCACTTTCAACCGATGAGATTGAAGCGGTTTATCATCATCATCTGCTGGGTTCGGAGAGCAAGCGTTACTTTGAATCCATAACCAGGCAGCTTGACCGCTATCAACGGTATGGCAGAAGAAACAGGGCAGGCGCAAAAAGCATTCTGGACAGGCTGGCGATAGATGAAAATCCGGTGGCCGCGGAAGAGCTGAAAATAGTATGGCAGGAAACAACCGGAAGTTTTAAACAGATGATTTCTACCTCGTAAAAGATGAAAATCAAGATGTTTTCATCGACAGCAAACTGATAAAAGAGTGGTGGCTTAAATACGGAATTGCCGGATCAAGATAATCATTGACCAAAAAAGGCGTGACACATGGAAATAAAACAGTTTTACCCCTATTCCCCCAGAAAAGCGGATTTTGAACAATTATCATATTCATTTGTGGCCCGCGAATCCCTGCTTGAAGAACTGATTACCACTATCCGGGAACAGGCTGATGCGGAGGCGCTCCAGCACTGGATGATTCTCGGCATGCGGGGCATGGGCAAATCCCATCTCATCGCACTGATCTATCAGACAGTAAAAAACAGTGTGGATTTGAATCAGCGCTGGATCCCGTTGCTGATGCACGAGGAAGAACAGAGCGTTTTCTCGCTTCATACGCTTTTTATAAGGTTTTTAACCCAACTGGCCGAAGAGATAGCCCATACGGATAAAAAAAAGTCTGAAGCGATTTTTGATTTTTTGGACACGCAAAGAAATGAAAATAAAACGCAGGAGGAAATACTGGAATCCGTTGTTGCATTTCTCAAGGATTTTGTAAGGGAAACCGGTAAAAGACTTCTGGTACTCATGGAAAACAGTGATGATATTTTCAGCCGCTCTATTTCGAAAAAAAACGATATTAAGAAATTCCGGAACATTCTTCAGCACGACAAATTCATGCTGTTAATTGCAACCTCTCCCACATTTTTTGATAGAATCAGCAAACCCAGCGCGCCCCTTTACCAGTTTTTCAGCACATTTTTTGATAAAATCAGCAAACCCAGCGCGCCTCTTTACCAGTTTTTCAGGATACGAAGCCTGGAACTGCTCACATATGAACAATCCGTGGATCTCATGAACCGGTGGAGAAAGTCCGACACCCAGCTTTCTGAAAAAAACAGCTCCTCCTTTCGATTTGATAAAGATGACTATAAACTGCGGGCGCTTTATCACCTCACAGGCGGTAATCCGCGCGTGCTTTTATTTCTTTACATGGCAATCAAAGGGCAGGACGGCATACAAAGCGCGGTGGAGATATTTTCAAAACTTCTTGAAGAAGACCTGAGCAACTACTACCTGAGCAGGCTTCGCGACCTGTCAAACCAGGTGCAGCCGATTATTCTGGCTTTGGCTGAAAGCGACAAAAACCTGACACAAAAGGAGATCTCGCAAAAAACATTTCTTTATTCTGGCTTTGGCTGAAAGCGACAAAAACCTGACACAAAAGGAGATCTCGCAAAAAACATTTCTGCCTATGAAAAGCATAGGAACCGCCATGCTTCGTCTTGAAAAAGAGAGTCTAATCAGGCCGGTTACGGAAAAGAAAGGAAAAAACACATTATATACGCTGACCGATCATCTTTTCCGGCTCTGGCACCAGTGGCGGATAAGCGCCTATAATAAAGAAATCATCAAGGCCGTGGTTATGTGCGTGGCCGTATGGTATAAAAAAGAAGAGCTTGAACAGTGGTCGATAAACGACGACATAATCGGCATGCACTGTAAAGAAGCGCTTCAATACAGGAGGACCGAGCATTTCAAAAACCTCTGGGAACCGCTTCATAAAGAGAGCGAGACCACGATCATCAAATACCTGGAAAAGGAAGATTACCAGGGTCTTGACAAAAATCTGGCAATGCTGCAGGAGACCGGAATTGAACCAGGGAAGTTATTGAAAAAGATTGCCGGAGATCTGGAAGACAAAGGGGATATAGATAATGCTTTGAAAATTGCTGAAAAGCGTCTTGAAAACAATAAAGAGGATAAATATGCATGGGTTGATTTGGCGCGCCTGCGTTTTAAACAGAAAAACCATGCAGGCGCGGAAGCGGCCTTGGAAAAGGCTGTCGAGATTGACCCAAAAGGTGCCGAGACATGGATATTCTTAGGCAATGCTCGTGGCAATCAGAAAAACCATGCGGGCGCGGAAGCGGCTTTTGAAAAGGCTGTCGAGCTTGACCCAAAAGATGCCGAGGCGTGGGAATGGTTAGGCGCTGCTCGTTTTAATCAGGAAAACCATGCAG
>JAFCZU010000256.1 GCA_019314185.1 Deltaproteobacteria bacterium
AAGTAGAAGTGTTTCTCAACTCTGTATTACACAACAACCTGATCTCAAAATAATTATTGGCTCTGAATCGCTGGCAGTAAGGCTCTTGTCGCCCTTATATCGTTAGTCATGTGATTTACCGGGATATGTTACCAAAATTCCAGTAGTGAGTTGCTGCAGTATGATTGTTTTTGGATATCCGGTTCTACTATATATTGATATCCATCATGTTATGGCATACAATTTTAAATTTTCCCTTATTCCGCTCTTGAAATGGGAATTCTTATCAATCAATTCAATTCAGGGATAAAATTATGTTGGCCTTAATACGGAATTTACTCTTCTTCATGGCAGTAACTTTTATTGTTGGAGGTATTGCAATCTTCTCTGCCTGCGCTGAAAATTCCAGCAATGGGGTCGTTGTTTCCACGGATAAACTTGAGTATCAGCAAGGGGAAGTTATTAGAATAGTTTTGACAAACAACTTACGTGGAAGTGTCTTTTCCCATATACGGAGTCTCACTCCCGTATTCTGCATTAAACATATTGAGAAAAAAATCACGGACGAGCAGTGGGAAAAACTCTATGCCCAATGCCAGTTTCCCAACTGTACTTATGAAATTGATCCACCAGGAGAGATTAAGCCTGGCGAAAGTGTAACACTGGAGTGGAAGCCGTTGGTGTTTGTAGACGGCACTGCAAAAACTGCTTTGCCAGAGTTTGGAGTTTACCGCCTGTCAATCACTTATGAAGGATACCAGAAGGAGAAATGGCAATTTATTTATACAAATACATTTGCAATAAGCTCAGGGAGGAAAAAATGAAAAAAATATTCATTTGCATAATGTTCACATTATGCTTGGGACTTCTATTTGCATTGCCCTCTACAGTAGCCTTGGCTGAAGACCTTAGGATAGGCCCATCCATGAGAAGGGTGCATCCTGTGATACCGGAATTAAGCCTGTCTGATTCGTCAGCACCAGGCTATTGTTCATCTAGTGGTGGAAGTCATTTGTACGAATACATTGAGGATGCTTATTATACCCAAATGACAGATGATACGATTTCAATAACCGTTGAAATCTACATCGCCAATCCGGATAACTGTGTCTCCGGTGAGGAATGCCCACAGTATGACGACAGTCCGGAGTATGTCAATGCTTGGATAGATTGGAATGGCGACCAGACCTTTGAGGAAAGTGAAAGGGTTCTGGATGTTGATCTTACCGGTTATTTAGGCATCAACTACTATGGAACCATGTCTACCAGCACTATAGTAAGCGTTCCGGAAGGAGCCGTTGATACAACTTATATGCGGGTAAACCTCGGTTGGGATTATGATCCTAATGACCCCTGCAAGGTATCTTGGATTTGGGGTGATATTGTTGACAGGGTTGTCTCGCCCCGGATTGCTGTGCCGAACATTGACGAAATAATCGTTACAGGAATCCCTGAAACCAAAAATCCGATGACCAGCGATACTTCTGTGGCAGGTGCTGAGAAAGTAAAGCTGGAGGCTGTAATAAATGAAGCGGAAGGCTATACAGTAACCAACATAAGCTGGTCTGGTGATATTGTGGCTGGTGACGGGAATCCTTACGAGTACGTACCTCCAGCCGGCAGTCACGGCATGAAGTATGTGATGTGCGCCATCACGTACGAGGATAACACAACGCATGAGACCTGGACAGATACCAGGGGCCGCAATTTCAAGCTCTTTTTCCCAAAAACAGGGAATGATGACGGGGACAGCGAACCCAACTGGTTTGAGTACTGGAAGTCTGATGAAGCCGTGCCCAATATGGATCAATTCCTGTATGATCCTACTGCAACCTGGTATGGCTGCTACTGTTACGGAAAATTGTATCTTGGCAGCAGTGCTGCAGGTCAACACTATGGCAGTGCCATCGTGGTGACTGGTACTCATTGGGGCACAGAAAGCTTCGGCGGACCGACGGTCAAAGGAGTGGACAGTGCGGCAGAGATTATCGGACATGAGCTGTATCACCTGTGGGTCGGGGACCAATGGGAAAGCGGAGGCGAGTTTCATGGCGAGGATGATTCTGATGAGGGGGTCCCATGCACTACCTGCGACGATGATCTACCCGATGACTATGAGAATACTACGTCACATACCGACCCTGATGATGAGACGGACACCTATGACCTGGAACACATAAAGCACAGCGCTTACAAAATATACGGCGACCAAGAGTACATGGCCATGCGCACCGGAGATGGCTCCCGCGGTATTGCGATCAGGGACTGGGCCAACCCGGGCAAGCAATCGGATCCGGCTTATGGCTGCCATTCCATGGGAGATTTCGGTCCTGTTGAGGCGCACCTCACTGGATATTTTACTGATACTGGCGTCGACGAAGATAGTGATGCATTATATGACTCCCTGCGCGTCCAGGCAGAGCTTGATGTAAACGTTGGTGTTATTTTCAAGGTGTATGCCCGGCTCATGGATCAAAGTTTAAATGAGATAACCTGGATACGAAAGGATTTTATCCTCTACCCCGGAACCCACTTGCTCTCGCTTGATTTTGATGGACAGTCCATCCGGAAATCAGGTGTTAATGGACCATACAAGGTCAGTATAGTTATCAATGATGACGAAGGTATGGATGTCGATGACGCGCTTGTTGCTTATAACACAGCAGCCTATAGTTATGCTGACTTTGAACAGCGGGATGCGTATTTTGCAGGCACATACTCAGATGACGGAGTAGACTCAAATGCTAATGGGACATTCGACACGTTAAGAATAGTAGTGCCGTTGCAAGTAAAAACGCCAAAAAGCTACACTGTTGAAGGTGGTCTTTATGACAGCCTTGGCAACGCCATCGAAATTGTCAGTAAGTCCATGGAGTTGAGTGAAGGCTCAAAATCAATTACCCTTGATTTTGACGGAAAGAAAATCAGAAGAAACCGCGTTGATGGCTCGTATTTCCTCAAGTATTTAAGTCTTAGCGGCAGCCCTCAAATAGACTTTGAACTTGAAGCCCATACCACCAAGGCATATTTCGTTACTGAGTTTGAGAAAGCGGATGCAGTTTTCTCAGGTACCTATTCAGACTTGGGTCAAGACACAGATTCTGATACATATTTCAATTATCTCGCTGTAGAAGTTCAACTCGATGTCCAGACAGCAGGAAAGTACAGTCTGACCGGCTGGCTATACGACGCCAACGGTAAGATTGTCCAGGCAACTTCAGCCGCTTCACTGGGACCTGGATCGCAAACTATGAAATTGGATTTTAAGGGAACCAGTATTTATCTCAATGGCGTCAATGGGCCATATTATCTGAAGTATCTAACTCTGTACAACGGTTCAGGCGTGCTCATGGATACAATAAATAATGCCTACACTACTAATCCTTACAATTATAATGACTTTCAGAGACCGCTAGTTGGCCTAACCGGTAGCTATGACGATTTTGGCTCTGATGTGGATGTAGATGGTAAGTTCGGCAATCTGTCCGTTGAGATAGGCGTACTTCTTGCTAACCCCGGGTATTGTGTTGCTAAGGCCAAATTGACAGATGCTGATCAAAAAGAGATTGTCTGGTCAGAAAAAATTGTTAAGTTCAGTTCTGCCGGCCCTGGGACCATACAATTGGATTTCGACGGGGATGCCATCTATGACAATGGCGTGGACGGACCATATTTCTTGCGGGATGTCTACATCTATCATACGGGTGATCCGACGCAGCCGGCATATCTCCATGAAGCATACACAACTTCTTCCTACGATTATTGTGATTTCGGTGATTGTCCGCCAGAAGCAGATGCTGGACCTGACCGGACTGTAACCGTGGGCCCTGAATGCCTAGCATCGGTTGAACTTGACGGATCCGGCTCTTCTGACCCTGATGGAGGCACACCATTGTCTTACACCTGGACCTGGTCTATAGATGGAATATCGCAGTCAGCCTCCGGAATGAGTCCAACCATAGAATTGCCTTTGGGTATCCATACGATAACATTAGTTGTCGATAACGGAACCATGAGTTCTGAGCCTGATATTATTATCATAACTGTGATTGACAGTACATCACCGAGTATCAGTGTTGTAGCGACTCCGGATATGTTGTGGCCGCCCAATCACAAAATGAAGTCGGTGACCATGGTGGTAACTATAGAAGACAATTGTGATCCGGCGCCAGAAGTTGTTCTTACCTCGGTTGTGAGCAACGAACTCGATGAGGATCCTTCTGAAGGCGATGGTTATACGATAAATGATATTCAGGATGCTGACATAGGGACTGAAGATTATGAAATTTCTCTCAGGTCGGAAAGAAACGGTGAAGGAAGTGGCCGGGAATATACCATCAATTATATGGTGATAGACAGCTCCGGCAACACTGCCACTGCCAATGCTGTGGTGACAGTTCCGCTCAATAGAGATTAATCTTTTTTTTAGATACCATCAAAGGCAGGGTCAGCAATGGCTCTGCCTTTTTTTGTGGGGGAGTGCAGATCTATGCTATCAGTCAGAGGTTTTGAACCACTAAAATATTTTGTTTCGTAAAATGATATCCGTGAATGGAGCAAATTGCAGATCATTAATGGTGAGCAAAGGATTTTTGAACGTTTTAAAACCTGCACTATCTCCAACGTCTATGCACATAACCCTGATTTCAGCTCACTGCTATTTATCTGTAATATTTAGCAATTTAATAATGTTGTGATATCCATACTGAATCTGTCATGAGGAATCTCTTTGTGCGGTTTTTCCGGCAGATTGGAGTTTTCTTTATAAATACTAAGGTAGTCATTGCCTATTTCTCAATTCAATGATTCTCCATTAAATCCCAACCAGTTGATAGATTAACTAAATTGAGTTTTGTATCAGGCAAATGGAGGCGTTTTGGGTGAATTGGCGTTTAGCATGAGAAAGTTACTTTTTAAACATCAAAGACATATTTTAATGGGAGGCAACCATGAAGTCAAGAAAGATAACAAGCCAAATTTACTGGATGGGCTCTGTTGATTGGGATAGGCGTCTATTTGACTCGCTTATACCACTTCCTGATGGAACAAGCTATAATGCCTATCTTGTTAAAGGAAGTGACAAAACCGCTTTGGTGGACACAGTAGATCCAGCCATGGCC
>JAFCZU010000257.1 GCA_019314185.1 Deltaproteobacteria bacterium
GGAGTGGCTGAAAGCTTTACTTCGATGGGCACAAGTTTGCCGCCGGTCTCGACCACGATATCCACCTCCGTTCCTGCCATAGTCCGCCAGAAGTAGACCTGTGGATCAATGCCGCGATGCGTAAAAGTCTTCACGATCTCGGAAAGTACCGCGGTCTCCATGATTGCTCCGCCCATAGGCCCGGAAGCCGCATGCTCTGGGTTTTTCAGACCTGCGAGATAACAGAGTGTTCCCACATCCATAAAAAATATTTTCGGTGTTTTGACAAGCCTTTTCCCAACATTGGCGAAGTATGGGCGCAGTACGATTATCTGGTATGTGGCCTCGAGTACAGACAGCCACGCCTTGGCCGTGTTGACAGCAATGCCGAGATCTCGAGATAGTTCCGTCAGGTTAAGAAGCTGGGCGCTCCGAGCCGCCAGCGCCCGAAGAAAATTCTGGAACTGGGAGAGGTCACCGACCTGCCGGAGAGTACGCACGTCCCGTTCCAAATACGTCTGAATGTAACCAGCATGCCAAAGGTTGATATCGCGCCCGGCATGTGCCAGGAGTTCGGGATAACCGCCTCTCAGAAACCCTTTCCAGAGTTCACGATACGAATACGTTGTTTCCAGAGACAACCGCCGCTTAGACTCCCACGGCAAAGAAATCTGCGGCCGCCCCTCCATTTCCCGACGAGAGAGCGGCAGGAGACGTAATATGGCAGCGCGGCCGGCCAGGGACTCGGTCACCTTCTCCATGAGCAGTAAATTTTGTGAACCGGTCAACAGATACTGTCCACTACGATCCCGGTCGGCATCAATTTTTTCTTTCACATAGGGAAGCAAATTGGGAGCGTATTGCACCTCATCAAATATCACTGGTGAAGGATACATCTCGAGAAAACCGCGCGGGTCTTCCAGCGCAGCAGCCCGAACATCAGGGGGTTCCAGTGACACGTAGCGGCAGCTCTTGCCGAAAAGATATTGCAAGAGCGTCGTTTTTCCTGACTGGCGTGGCCCGGTCAGCACCACCGCAGGAAACTCTGAGGCGGCTCTCTTGATGATCGGCTCCAACGTTCTCTTGATATAGTTCTGGATCATAGTAAATCTCTTTGGTAGAAATTATGCATTTCAAATGCAAAATGTCAAGCAGAAAATCGGGAATCTATCGGGTTTTTCAAACCTCTCTCCTTTAGACAGCTCCGCCCTCTGGATTACATCCCATTTTGCTTCGCAACTTATTGTTTTTATGTGTTTTATCATGTCAATATTAGAGCATCAGGCTCTTTTTTAGATGCTAACTAATGATGAACTCGTAAAAAATCGTCACTCCGATAGATCCCGGATCAAGTCAGGGAGGAGTCCAGAACCCTCGTAAGTAGTTAAATAGACTGAATAGCGCTAAAGCTTCACTATATGCCCGGCTTTTGCCGGAATGACGAAAAATGGTACTTTTCGACTTTCAAATAACTCGATCATAACCTTTTGATATGATTGACAAGTTATTTTCGGTTACAGTGCCGCAAAGCGGCATAACTTAGCTTTTTACGAGTTCATCAACTGATAAAACAAATAAAAAATAAGCTCATTAATTTTTGGAGAATATTTCTTTGAGCTTTAACTTGTACTTGTAACAAGCAAAATATATGCCAGATTGGTTCAATTAATTTTTATCAATTATTTAAAGAGGATATGCTTTGTGAAGTGCAAGAGATTGGTGCGGGTATAGTAAAGAATAGCTCGATTTAAGTTTAATCCTCATCAAGAGTCTTTCGAACTACATCTATCAACTCAGCTATCCTGTATGGCTTCCTGATGAACTTTTTTGCGCCCAGTTTAATAACATTGGATACTAATTCACTGTCAGTATAGCCAGTTACAATAATAATTTTTGCATCGGGGTTTATTTTCAGAATCTCTTTCATGCAATCCAGGCCACTAATTCCCGGCATGATGAAATCAAGAACAATCAGATCGATTTCGTCATTTTTTTGACGATAGATATCAATAGCTTGCTCGGCATCAGAAGCGGTATATATTGTGTATCCAGGATCGAGAAGAATCTGTTTTCCTAACAATAAAATAGATTCTTCATCATCAACAAGCAAGATTGTCTCAGATTTTCCATGTGGCATTTCTTTTACCATTTTTTCTCCCTGGCTTTTTTAGCGGCTATAGTATAATATACTGTAACTGCTCAAGTTATTAGACAGTTAAGACTGTGGTCTGAAGATTGAACCTATAAATATATATAACTACCACCCAAAGAAAAGTAAAGAAAACTTTAACAAGAATGAGGGTTTGCACAAAAACAAGTTCGCAATTTTAAGTGTTGAAGCGCATAAACAAATCCGTTTAGACAAATTATCTTGACACAGATACGAAAAAAGTTATGTTTATAAAAATATACAAACATATTCCTTTGGTTTACCCGCCTCTGGAGGATTAAAAATTTCGCCTTCCTTAGTACTTGAATCCCGCTTTTAGGGGAAAATATTTTTCAAAGGTTTCAGATAGAATATATGCAAAAAATTAAAATATTAATTGCCGAAGACAATGATCTTAGCAGAGAAAATCTGAAGGAACTGTTATCTGAAAATGGTTATCAGGTTAAAGCTGTCAGTAATGGAAAAGAAGCAATCGACGTCTTTCCTTATGACAACTATGATCTGGTCATAACAGATCTGAAAATGCCCAACGTCGATGGCCTGCAGCTGCTTAAATTTATAAAAGAGATGCGTCCTGAAAATGTCGTTATCATGGTGACCGGTTATGCCACCGTAAAAAGCGCTATTAATGCCATGAAGATGGGAGCGTTTGATTATATCACAAAACCTTTAAAAAAAGATTTTGTCAAGCTCGCTGTTGAAAGAGCGCTGGCCCATGCAAAACTCAAAGAAGAAAACATTACGCTCAAGAAGCATTTAGAGGAGAAATATGACTTCAGCAAAATAATAGGTTACAGTGATGGCATGAAAAAAGTTTTTGAAAAGATCAAAAAAGTAGCTTCATCAGACAGCACTGTTGCTATATACGGCGAAAGCGGAACCGGCAAGGAATTAGTAGCCAATGCTCTGCATTTCAACAGCAAAAGAAAAGCCTGCCCTCTTGTTACGGTGAACTGTGGCGCCATCCCTGAAGACCTTCTTGAAAGCGAACTGTTTGGACATGAAAAAGGAGCGTTTACCGGAGCCATACGGAGCAGAACAGGACGGTTTGAATTAGCTCATGGAGGAACAATTTTTCTCGATGAGATAGGCGACATGAGTCCTTCATTGCAGGTAAAAGTATTGAGGGTAATACAGGAAAGACGATTCGAAAGAATTGGAGGCATGAAGACCATAGATGTGGATATAAGAATTATTACCGCTACAAATCAGGATTTAGAAAAGGCCGTGGCAGAAAAAAAATTCAGGGAAGATCTCTTTTATCGTATCAATGTAATACCTATTCATCTTCCGCCTCTAAGAAAAAGAAAGGTAGACATACCTGTCCTGGCCAATCATTTTCTGAGAATATTCAACGAATCAAAAGAAAAAAATATTAAGAAATTAACACCCGAAATCATAAATTGCCTCACGAAATATCACTGGCCCGGCAATGTAAGAGAATTGCAAAACCTGATTGAAATGCTTGTTGTCATGAAAGAATACGGCGATATAGAGTTGGAAGATTTACCTGATAAAATAAGACTGTATTCAGGTGGAACTGAAGGAGTCATTAGTAGCATTGATATTCCTGATAACGGTCTGGGTCTGAATAAAATAATCGGTCAATTTGAAAAAGATTTGCTCCGAAAGGCTCTGCAAAAATCGGGCGGAATAAAAAACAGAGCTGCAAAGTTATTGGATCTGAACAGAACAACTTTTGTAGAAAAATTAAAGAGATATAAGATTAATTAGCCTATGGGTATCTTAAATATAAATGATTTAAAAACCGGCATGGTTTTGGCGCAGTCTGCTAAAAACAGGCATGGCGCTGTCATTCTGGGCAAAGGTAATGTACTTACTGAAAAGCATATCAATTCTTTTAAGACTTGGGGAATCACCGGAGTTGACATAAAGGATATTGACGGAGATCAAGTTATAAAACAAGAAATGGAAGCCCTGTCGAATGATATTGTTGAATCGATTGAAAAAAATCTTGATGAACTATTTCCACCTTTTGAAGCTAATCCTGTCATGAAAGAAATTTACAAGATTGTTAAGAAAATAAGTTTAAGACAAGCCGCAAATCAAACAAAAGATTCTACTGATGAAATCGAAAGAGATTAATACAATAATAAATTCCATTGGTAACCTGCCAATTTTACCTACTATTCACATGAAGCTTTCACGTCTTCTGAATGCACAGAACTCATCAATCAAAATGATAAGCAACATCATCTCTGAAGATCAGGCTGTGGCAGCCATGGTACTCAAAATTGTCAATTCAGTTGTCTATGGTTTTTACAACAAAATCGGAGACCTGCAGCATGCCATCGTAATTCTGGGACTGAACGAAATAAAAAATCTGGTGCTTACAGCTTCTATGTATAAAATTGTAAAAGAATTCAAATCGAGCAGCACATTTGATATGGAAGAGTTCTGGAAACATTCCACAGGATGCGCGATCCTGGCGAGGGTGCTGGCTGAAACCGCCCACTTAAAAAACCCTGAAGATGTTTTCACAGGAGGCTTGCTTCACGACATAGGAAAACTGATCCATGCTACCTATTTGTGTGAAAAGTTTAACGATGTAGTCGCTAATGTTGTGGAGACCGGATCTCAGATATCTGAATCGGAAAAAAAGATATTGGGTTTTGATCATGCTCAAACAGGAAGCGTCCTGGCTGAAAAATGGAATTTGCCACAGGAAACAATCAGCATGATAGCCTATCATCATTTGCCTGATACGCCATACACCCTGACGAAAGAAATTGCAGCCATTCACATCGGAAACAGTCTCTGCATATCCCTTGGCATGGGGTCGGGCGGAGAAAAACGAGTGCCGATTGTTAATCAAAAAGCATGGGAAATTTTAGATCTTAAGTTAAGTGATCTTGAATACGTTATGCAAAAATCCACTAAACTTTTTGAGAAAAGCATTTCTATTATGGAATTTGAATAA
>JAFCZU010000258.1 GCA_019314185.1 Deltaproteobacteria bacterium
TTCAAGATTTGTTAGGAAAACCATATGTTTCTCAAAATGTAAGAATATGTTGGATGATCATCTGGATGTCTTCCAATGCTACAATAATTTTATTCGGACCAATTCAGCATTGACAATTGAAACTCCCAAAGGAATAAAAAATATCGAGAGGACATCGTGCATGGCAGAAGGAATTACGGACCATCCATGGACATGGAAAGAATTTTTAATGTTTAAGCAGATAGGTTATGAAATGTAGGACACCGCCCATTATTCACCCATTAGGTTCATTTCCCGAAGGGTTTGTTTTAGACTGTCAATCGCTTTATCTCGTTCAGTAGGTGTTTCGGGGTAGGGTTCTACACGATCAAGAATGTGTAGAATGAGATAATAAACAAAATCACATACCCGGTTTTGATAGAAGTCATTGACGGTAGCTTCCTCACTGCCCCATATTCCTGCTATAGCAGTATCGTTCAATAAAGGGATTAGGGAAGGAATGGCTTTTTTTCCAATTCTTACTAAATCAAGTGAAGCGCCTGAAAGATACTCGCCTGCCAATCCCCAATCGTTATGCGGGCCACCTTTTTGTAAAGCATCCAAATAGATATTTAACCGGGTAGCTTCGGGGATTTCCTGTAAAGTAGCAGGTTTCATTTCGCTAATGGCCATGAGGGTTAGGTAGTGTGTTATGGTGATATCGGTTACCGAAGCCACCAGATAGGGTACCACACTGTCGCCTACTGCAATCACCTTCATGTATACCGATGATTGTAACATGGGTGTTAGTGCCATCGATTCTTCCTCTAAATTCTTGATGAGTTTATCGTACATTCTTTGCTCCTGAAAGGTATCCATAACAGTACGGCTTTCGGCCACCATGCTTGGGTTTGTAGTTGATTCACACGCTGTTCAATAAAACAGCACCAATAATAAGATTTGCAGGGTATTTTTTGGCATAACTATTTGAAGAAATATTTATTTACCTTTTCCGGCGATGCTTTAAAAGCCGCCCGTACCAAACATTAAAATCTTGGTCAACATATCGAACACTCCTGTCGGATTAAAATTAAAAAAAATCATAATCATGTTGTTTTGCCAAACCATCAGGTGCTTCACTGTAATGGGACCCCATACGCCATCGTCGTTGCTGCCCATTTTCCGTTGAATTTTCTTGATCTGATCTACCGTAAAGCCTTTAGCCTTGTTGGTTGCAACAGCAGCCTTCACAATGTCATCAAATTTTTTCTTTGATTTTGACCCAAAACGCCCGTCACCTTTTAAGCCTTGTTCTACCTGCCATTTCTTAATTTTTGTAATGGTGTTGAAATCATAGGTTCCGTTGGGCCAACTGCCCACCACCGTATGAATGGCTTTGATGTCCCTGATGTGGTATCCCTGTTGCTTATTGTAAGCCATGGCACCTAAAATGTCCTGGTATACCTTAATTTCAAATGTGATTTGCGGGATATTGACGTGGCCGGCTACCAGGCCTTTTAACGTAGTTTTTAATGTTTTGATCTCGGCCTTTAATTGGGCTTCGGTCATGCTGGTTTGCTTGGTTTTGTGGGTGGGCAACGGCAAATCGTCAGTAGCTACCGGTACCGTTTGGGCGTTCCATTTTTTGGCAGCCTCTAAAAAATTCGTCGAAGGAGTACCTTTGGAAATTAAGTTAAAAGGATGCTCGGTAAACTTGTCAACGGCATCTATGTCAAAACCCCAGGAAACACAACCGTAATATACGTCTTGATCAACGCCTTTGGCGCAGATGGCACAGGATTCAAAATCCATAGCAAGTTTTTTTCCTGCAGATCTGACAGCTAGCCCTGGTTTATCACTGAGAAAAGCCTTTTTACGTTTCTCGCTACCACCTGTTCCGGTCCTTTCACCCGATTGCGTGCCTGCCGCAACAGTGCCACTATTATTGCGTCCGTAATAGGGAGACTTTTTACCTGATAGCCGATCTATGGCTAATCCTTCAGTACCTTCAGCCGCGGTTAAGGCTCGAGAACGGTCAGCCGGACTTGCAAAGACTGGAGTTCCATTAATAAGCGCCACACTTGATTGAGTCAAGGCAATGTCTTCACAATCTACTACCTGATAAGGATTGAATTCCAGCTTCACATCATATTTTGCTGGAGTACGGAAAGTTGGGCCACCCAACGGATTATGTTTTGCCAACTCAAACAACCCGGCATAGCTGTCTTGCTTGGTTTCGGTCACTGCCCGTTGGATCAGGTCCTTGCCAGCATTGCGCTGAATGATGGGAGCTTTGCCTTTTAAAGCAGCAGCACCTTGTTGCACCACATGCGTTAATTCGTGAGCAATCAATTTTCTCCCTGACTTAGGATCTGAAGAATATTCTCCGGCGCCAAACACAACATTGTGCCCAAGCGTAAAAGCCCTGGCATTTATTGAGCGGGCTAAACTGGCTGCCCGCGCGTCACTGTGTACATGCACGTCGCCGAAATCCGCACCGAAGCGCGGTTCGAAGAAGGCCCGTTCCAACGCGGACAGTGGCTGCCCTGAACCTTTGATAGACAGGATATCACGCCCTATTTCAGGAGTGATCTCTGGAGCCGCACCGGCGAGACTTTTTAGTCGGATTTCTTCTTTTTCCTCTTGACGCTGCACTTGAACTAAAGGTGTAATCTGGTTGGCTAGTGGTTTGGATTGTAACGTCTCTTCCTCCTCCTCTTCTGGCTCGACCTGCCTTTGAACCAGAGGAGTAATCTCTTCGGCAAGCGGTTTGGCCTGAAGGATTTCTTCCTCTTCTTCCTCAGGTTCCTCTTGTCGCTGCACCCCCGGCTCGGGCATCCGCATCACCGCATCCGCCACCCGGTCCGCCTCCTGCTCATACACATCCCCGGGCTGCCCTATCCTCAGCTTCGCCTGCAAAGCCCCTGACTTGACCATCCTCTGAACAGCCTGGTTGCCGATGGTTCTTTGAAGATACAGGATTCGATTAACAGGTGAACTATTAGATCGAAAATCGGTCTTTCGTTTGTGGGAAATCTGATTTTCCTTTATTGATGCCGGTTTTTTGGAATTTACCGTAATTCGCTCTGCCATGTATCATCACCCCAACTCAATATTTAATAATTATATGTTTCATCTCATAAAGTACTACCATCTGATTTTGATCTCAGTTCTGAGATTGAATAGATTTTCTCATTACTTTCATTGATCTGTTCCATCAACTCATGATTAACAACCCTTTTCTCATAGTCCACCCACACCTGCCATTTTTCATTATCCTGGCAGTCAAATCCCCGGCAGGGCAGAGGCCGGTTTTCATGCACTGTGCACCGGTATGTTTCCCTATCCAGATGAGAGCAGTACCCTTCCGGATCATGATTGATAAGATAAGGTCTGGCAAACTCCCATTTAACAATACCTTCCTCTACATCCTGCCTGGATAAAGCAAACGGAAATTTGCAGCATATGGCTTTGCAAAAAGGCAGCCTGCTCTGGCAATCCACCTTTGCTTCATGTTCAAAAATGTATTTGTCAGATTCGATGTCCTGATACATCAGCCCGATGCCGCTCTCGACGAAATTCTGTACCAACCTTCCAGCGACATGTTTTTTTCGCTCGTCAAGCTCATCGATCGAGATAAGGCCCTTTTCATCAAGCAGTTCAATAAGGGCGTAGAGAAAGGAGGCTGCTTCCAGGATCTTTGTGGTATTAGCATTGATACGGGTGTGAGTGTAGAGGAGACCTGAAGAAAGTTCTTTTTGTATTTTCGGTAAGGGTTCTGCAAACTCCCCATTTGTTGATTCCATTTTAATACCTTTTGCTTATTAAGCGTCCATCCTGAAGAACTGCCTCTTAAACTTCATATTAAATCTTTTGCATCTTTTCTTATATGAGAAAGTATTAGATAAATTCAATTCGAATACTGCTGTCAATTAAATTCGGATCTGAATTAAAAACCTGCACAGTAGCAACACGTCTGGCCTTTTCTGAAACCAGCCTGAAAATAGCTTTACCATTTACTAGGTTAATTGTCCGGATTTCTTTACTTCCATCAGCACTCTGTAACGTACCATAATCTATGCGAAGATAAAGCACATCATCATCTTTCTTTCTCTGCAGGGGTGACACCTGATCATCGATTTTTTGCACTGATATCATTGTGAACGACTTTCCGTCTGCGGCGATCTCAGGAATGCCGTCTACTTCATGCACATCAGGCGCATCACTTTTCAGCATCAGCATTGCTGGCTTTGGTTCTTCTACAGCCAATTCCAGCTCCCCACTTTTTCTTTTACGCAGAATAAGCCAGTCAGGCGGTGTGCTCATGATTGTTAGAGCCTCCTCATGACTTATCTGGATCCCATCGTATTCATCAGGTGAGCCGCCATCAATCAATCCCTTAACTACTTCCTTAAGGGCAAAGTCTTTGTCAAGATCAGGTTCACAGTCTGCACTCATGCCTGCAATTTTTTGATTACTTTTTCGGTAAATCAGCCACATATTATACTCCTGAAATTATACTCAATACGATTAGTTTATTATTCATCAACCTATCCAGAGCAGACCTAAAGAGATATTAAAGTTTTTTATCGGATCATCAGTATCTTTTTTGGTTCGATAAAGGGTTGCAATCATCTTTCCTACAGAAAAACGAACTCCGACAGTCAATTTTTCTTTTATGTCTTTTGCATTGCTCGCAGTATCTTCGACATATGCATAAAAAATATAATCTACTACATTTCCACAATAAATCCGTACGCCTGTATCGGACTCCTTATAAATAAAGTTGGAAGGACACCTAGCCCTGCTTTCCCACCATCCAGAAGTCGCCACTCCATAAGGTTTCCCCCCCAGATAAATCATGCATCCCCCGGTCACTATCCCTAATTTGGGCACAAATCCGATGTTTCCCGTTTTTGTTGCACCATTCACCGAATTCTGGTTAAAATTGAAACTAATGTTACTGCGCTTGAGATAGTCATTTGGTAACATCGCTCCCACCTGTGCTGCGGTTACTCCATGTGGATTATTCCTGAGTCCTGAATGATCCTCTCCAATAGTGATCTGGTTATTGATATCATTCGGCCTAATGGTAATAGAGTCCTTTTTGATGAGG
>JAFCZU010000259.1 GCA_019314185.1 Deltaproteobacteria bacterium
TAGTGGGTTCATACGGCAACTCGGACCAGTCCTGCCAGACTCGGTGCTTTTCGCTGGATTTGTTGAATCTCATTACGATAGTCTGCCTGACGTGTGAGCCAAGTCCTGTAAATGATAGCCCACTCCCCGAAGCCTAGTACCCAACTATCATCTTCCGGCTCTTCTCCGCTCACATATGCGGCGTAAAAGATCTCTGAACGAATACCATACTTTCGTTCGAAGACTAAAAGCTCCTCTTCAAGCGCATGAATATCTGTTAGTATCTCGTGCAGATTCATAACTTCCTCCACAAATAATTATAATCAATGCAATGCAGAAATTTCGTCATGCCTGACTGCCCGATATGAAATAGGCGTTATCTGTTCTTCGGCGCCCCTTTAATACAAGCCCGACCATGACAGATATTAGGATCGTGAAATACGCTCATTCATAATAAAATTCCAATCGTTAAACGGCTAAGGAGTTACTTTTGGGGAACGAGTATACGAAAATCTGACCTTGTGTGTCAAGCCAGATTCGGTCTCAGCAGCAATTCTCATTATGAGATATTCTGCAATATATCAAATAGTTGTGATTTTTTGTCTGTAGTTGACAACTTTACTTTTTGTCGAATTTCGTAGAAATTCTCATTTTTCTGAAATCCATAATGAGAATTGCTGCGGTCTCAGTAACTTTTTGAAAAAGAGAGCGTCCATCAGAAGCAGCCTTGGGCTGTTGATCCATAAGCGCTAAGTTATGTTGTAAATGTCCACAGGTTGCATTTATGCCATACGGGGTTGTTTTGAAAGATGAACATCGAATAAACAAACACCCAACACTAATTTTACCACGAAGGCCTCAAAGGAACACGAATTTACACGAATAAAGAGAAATCTTCTATCGAACAAATCTTTCGTGTTTAAGCCTTTCTTTCCCAAAAATCCTTAACCAAGTTTACCGTGTACTTCCACTAATGTGCTAATCAAGATGTGATAACCGGAACCTCACGGCAATAACGATTAGATCTGTGGTTCGCCATAGTGAGAGATTTGCCGAAAAACTATGTCAAAGAGCATAAGGATAATTGTGCCCTTAAAACGCATAGCCTTTTATATCCTGCTAATTTTATAGTATTTTCTTGTTTGCCATTTTCTGCTTGACAGGAGTTATTATAGGATGTCTCCAAGGGTCCCTAACCTACAGCATTGCAGACACAAATAATTGCAAGAATCGAGCTTACCGCTAACATACCCCAGTCGCCCCACACTATTCGAAGAAAAACGCTATTTTTTATTCTTCGTTCAAGTTGCTGGACGGTTATTGATAAGACCAATGCGTCGACCCGCCTGAGTACATTAACAAGAATCGGGCTAAGACTTTTATTTAAAAAACCAACAAATCCATACCTCCGTAATGTCCCCCATGAAAGTGTGATTCCTCTCCTTTTCTGATAATGTGCCGTTCTCCGAGCCTCTTCATGAAGGATGGGAAGAAAACGCAAGCCAACTCCCACACTCAGTGATAGATGATAGGGAATCCTGAAAAAAACCATGGTCTTCACGATTTCCATAGCGCTTAATGAAAGCAATAGAACAACAGTAACTGTCACCAAGGAACACCATTTCATGTAGTCATAGATTAAATTTGTAGATGTTGCTTCATTCAAATAGAGCCAGGTAATCATGCCTAAAACACCCATAGCGAAGCATGATATGATAATGATCCAAGAGCCTCGCAACAGGGCTTTATAATGGAGGCAAGAGATGAGAATTGTAAACACAACTAAAGTCGGCGCCATATAAGGTGGGGCAACGGCATGTGAGACCGAAAGAAGGAGAAATACAACGAACTTGATTCGTGGATCATGCATGATGAGCCCTGCCAATATTTTCAAAGTACCACTCTTCCAACTCGCCAGGATCATTGGACACTGTTTCGCCCAATATGATGCCTTCATTCATGAGTATCACCCGGTCGGCGCACTGGGTAGCAAAAGCAAAGTCGTGGGTTGAGAAAACAACAGTCTTTTCCCTTTTCTTTCGGTTCGAGATTAGCCAATGTATCACGTATTGGACCGCCAAATCATCCAGGCCTTGTTCAGGCTCGTCAATCAAGAGAATGGTATGCTTGCCCATGAGCGCCATAAGCATCCCGAGCATACGCTGCTGCCCATAGGACAATTCAAGCGGATCCAAATCGTTGCGCAGATAAGGAAACTCCGCTTGGATTGCATCCCAAACGCTAAGCAATCCACCGTTGAGATAAGAAAGGCTGCTCGTGACTTCCTCAGAAACAGTTCCGCCTACGATTTGTGCAGTTGGACTCTGCGTGACCATGTTCAGACATGTAATCCATTTGTTGGACTTGATGGGAGAAGAAGGAATAATATCCAATGAGAAGGTTCCGCTCCTTGCTTTTAACAATCCAAAGAGCAAGAGAAACAGGGTCGTTTTTCCACACCCATTAGGCCCGACAACAGCAATGCTCTCACCGGAAGAAATATGAAGATTTATCGGGCCAAGCTTAAAGTGAGAGTTCCCTTTTCGATAGAAGGAAACATCCGAGAGCATAAAAGATGGCGCTGGCTCTGTTTCACCATGGATTATCGCTTTCATTCTCTCCCAAAACTCAGCAGGATGGGAATGAAGATTACTGACCGATTTTTCGGCCTTCACAAGATGTCCTTTTTCTAAGAAAAAAAGAGCATCACAATATGGAGAAAGCGCTTCCGCACGCTGACCTAATAAAAGTACAATACATCCCCTACGCTTTAGTTCTTGAATGAGAAGCATGAAATCTCTTCTCGTCTCCGGGTCAAGGGCAGTTGTGGCTTCATCGTAGATCACCAGTGGTGGCTCATTTACAAGGGCGCTTGCAAGTGCCACTCTTTGAGATTCTCCACCGGAAAGCTCCTCTGCGTCTCGCCGTACCAAGTACGCCCCATGGAGCAGATCCAGAGCTTTCATGGCAAGTGATGTGTTTACTCGCTGACGGCGAAGGTCCAAGACATCGGCAACCGTTCCGAAAAGAATCTGACTCTCAGTGTCTTGAAATGAATAGCCGATCGAAGACAACCGATCAGCAATAGGTTTGGAAAGGAGGTCTTCACCGTTTAGTAAGGCATGACCTTGACAAATGCCGGGAGTAACATATGGGATAATGCCAAGCAGACAATGAGCTAATGTACTTTTGCCAGATCCGTTCCTCCCAACGATGGCAATCACGCTTCCAGCATCGGCATGAAGGTCCAATTCATCAATGATCCATGAATCACTGTCCGAATACCTCGCACGAATGGTCTCTATGCACAGGGTAGATTCCATATGGAGATCACTCGCTTGGACTATCATCTGAAGAAGACATAAGTCTCTTGACTGCACTCAACTTCGACAGGCGCTTTTCAAAGATTAGCAGGCCTACCCAAGCAGCTATTGCGCCTATGACCGCCTGCATTGCAGCTAAAGGCGCAACTAGCTTGCCAAGGGCATCCGCTCCTGGAAGTTTGAGCAACAGGAGCGCAATATATATGGAAACGATACTAACAACAGAACCAAGACCTCCTCCTACAATGTGCGCTGCCCTAGTACGCCTTCCAAGGATAAGGACAGAATCCAGCGTTAGGCCGATAAGGAAGCCGACGACCACTTTGAAGAGACCGGGCGGTCCACCAATAACAGTTGGGATTGCGAAGGTAAATACAAGGATAAGGGTTAAGATTCCAAAACCAAATTTGGGGACTATCTTTACTCCGATAATGATGAGCAAAACAGCAGCAAATATATTTGCAATGCCTCCTGTGGCGGGGATCCCTGTGGTCATAATTATCCCGGCCCCCAAAACAAAAGCCATTGCAAAAGTCACAGCGGCCAGAATGCCTGACAATACAAAATGCTTGGTTTGCCATCTATTCATTATTGTTGACTCCCTGGTATTGTAACCTTGGCTCTTTCCTGCTTCCTTGACAACCAATCAACATATACATTCACAAAATCAGGCAAGGAGATCATATCATTGTCATAGCCATCACCAAACCAAGTAAGTTCAACGTGGTTTCCGCTGTCCTGTACATGCATCATTTCATCTCTCGTGCAGCGCATCAAATTCAGTTTGTCAGTAGGATGGCAGAATAGAATTGGAATTTCGCAATGCTTTATGGCTGGGATGGGATCGTATTCCCAATCATCTTGGGTTAGCGCTTCTTCTGTTCCCATTTTTTTGAAGAGACCTTGAGCTAATCTCTGTCGCCGTGACGCTTTATATAACAGGCCATACACGATTATCTCATGCACAGGATTTGATGGATGGGTTCTTAGATACTCCAGTGCCATAAGTGACCCTGCGCAATGGGCAAGAAGCGATATCCGCTTTGATTTGCTTTGCGCGGAAAGAAAATCAACCGCAAGGGCAATGTCGCGTACAGCAGAAACACGGGAGTATCTTCCTGAGGTGCCGTTTTGACCGCTGAACGCAAACCATGAAGCAGGGAATCCATTCTGTGCCAAGCTACAGGCAACACCATCTTGATAGGGCATCACGCCGTATGCATTACCCACTACTAAAACAGAATTTTCCCTGTTCGGCGTTGGTTCTCCCAGTGTCTTAATCGTGAGATGTTGAATTGTCGTTCTTTTTGCTTTCATCTGATTCTCTCTTTTCTGTGTTTAAGTTCAATGATTGTTCTTGCAACGCTTCCCGCCATACTTCTTCTGGTGTAAGTGCTCTGGCAAGCGAATAAACAATCTGATACAATCCTTCGTCAGTAGCATGTCTGAGTTCGAATTGAGCCAAGCAATCTGGCACAGAATTATCTTGATTATCTCCTGGATTGGTTGTCTTTTTAAAACCGTATACAACTTCACTCGTGCGGCGTCCTTGCCCATCATCCATGATTTCTGCTAAAATGAGTATGTTGACAGGCATTTCGCCACGCTCAGGTAGTAGCGAACCGAAATATATATTATTCACATTGTTAAGCAACATACGTTTCTTGTTATATTGTTTGATTACATCTTGAGAACTTTTTCCCTCCCATCTTTTACTTTTAAGAACTGCTTCTGTACAAATCTTTTCAAATTCATCCTCATTTGGTCCAAAAAGTAGTATTTTCAGTTGGTTCTTAGAGGTTTCGCTGATTTCAAGCGTTGCATGTATCTTGGCGGCATACTCAACAGGAAGCCAAAATCCGGGAATCTGGGAATAATTTGAAAGGCAAAAAATGCGAGAGGCCTTTTTATTCTCTATCCACTCGCTAATAAGTAACAGCAAGCCATCCAATCTGATTACGTTGCCGTATCGCAGTATATTCATAAATTTTTCTGCGTGTTGTTTCTGACGCAAATAAATCAACACAGCAAGAAACGCAGTAAAACATGTTACTGATAATCCGGCTAAGGAACTGATGGAGAACAGGCCATTATCTATAAACTTTTTCAAGTCCTCTGGTATGTTCCACGAGATACGAATCAATACCATCCATAAAACAACACCAACGAATAAAACGGATATTATGCCACATACCACTGTTATAGTGGCGGTCATATGACTTGATACCTAATTATAACCGTATAACACAGCATCTTCTTTCCAAAATCTATCTTCAACCTCACGGACTTTCTCGGTCAAACCTGCGCACGTTT
>JAFCZU010000027.1 GCA_019314185.1 Deltaproteobacteria bacterium
CAACTACCGCTTTATCTTCCGCAGCCTTTTTCTTTGCCGCAGGAGCCTTTTTTGCTTTCTTCTCTTTACTCTTTTCGGTAGTTATAAGCTCAATCATTGAAATCGAAGCAGCATCTCCGGGACGCCTTCCTATCTTGATAATCCTTGTATAGCCTCCGGAAACAGATCCAAAACGCTCAGCAGCTTCATCAAACAGTTTGTGCACAACAGCCTTTTCTCTGACTATTGAAAGCGCCTGGCGCCTGGCATGTAAATCGCCACGTTTGGCTAAAGTAATTAAATGATCGGCCCAACGCCTCAACCCTTTCGCTTTGGTGTCTGTAGTACGTATACGCTTGTGTTTAAACAGTGAGGTAACCATGTTTCTAAACATGGCTTCCCTGTGACTGCTGGTTCTATTTAATTTTAAACCTGCTTTTTGATGTCTCATAGAATCGTTTACTCTCCTTCTTCTACATCATCCTCAAGGAACTTAAACCCTTCAAGCTTCATCCCAAGAGAAAGACCCATATCATTTAATACTTCCTTTATTTCATTTAAAGACTTTCTTCCAAAGTTTTTGGTTTTCAACATCTCTGCTTCTGTCTTATTTACCAATTGATAAATCTTAATTATATTTGCGTTCTTAAGACAATTAGCGCTACGAACAGAAAGCTCAAGCTCTTCAACACTTCTGTAAAGATTTTCGTTAAACTGACTCTTCTGCTGTTCATCAACCTGTTTAGCCGGTTCCGGTTCAAGCTCTTCATCAAAACTTATAAAAGCATTCGTTTGCTCTTTTAATATCTTGGCGGAATATGCAACAGCATCTTCCGGAAGAATAGTTCCATCAGTCCAGACTTCCAAAGTAAGCTTGTCGTAATCGGTCTTCTGACCAACACGGGCATTTCCGACCACATAATTTACACGTTTAATCGGTGAAAAAACTGCATCTACAGATATTGTTCCGAGAGGAGCATCTTTATCCTTATTTGATTCGGACAGTAAATACCCTTTTCCTATCTTAACAGTCATTATCATTTTCAACTCAGCATCATCCGACAACGTAGCAATATGCAAATCCGGATTTAGAGCTTCACATTTTCCGTCATCGCTGATTATATCACCGGCAGTGATTTTGCCAGCCCCTTTTGCATCAATACGCACTGTCCTCGACTGAGTATCAAAAAGCTTAAAACGTGCCTCTTTCAGATTAAGAATGATTTCAGAAACATCTTCAAGCACACCCTCTATAACGCTGAATTCATGCATAACAGCATCGAACTTAACTGATACTATTGCCGCTCCGTATAGAGAAGACAGTATAACACGTCTTAATGCATTGCCTATTGTTATCCCAAATCCTCTTTCAAGAGGTTCACAAACGAACTTGCCATATGAGTTCGTACCTGTTACCTGAACCTTTTCCGGCTTTATCATTTCCCGCCAGTTAATATACATAAGTTCATTTGATGACATTTTTTATCTCCAGATTTTATTGGGTAAAAGTCTAAGTAGAATATCTGATTATTGGAATACTGGGATTTTGTCTGTCAGTCAGCAGACAGGCAATAATAACAATAAGTTTTACCCCGTTTAAAAGCCCCGCTATTTATGGCGGGGATGAAATAAATAAAGATTTAATTCCTTTTAAAAAAAGCGGAGTATAAACACCTGTGCTTTCTAACGGAGCTTACTTAGAATAAAGTTCAACTATAAGCTGCTCCTGAATAGGCGTCGTAATATCTTCTCGAACCGGAAAGTTTTTTACTATTCCTTTGAACTTCTCTTTTTCCAGATCAATCCATTGCGGAATCCCTCTTCTCACAACAGCGCCCAGCGAATCATCTATCACCTGCATTTTACGACTTTTTTCCCTGACCTCAACAACATCGCCAATCTTTAACCTATATGACGGTATATTAACCTTCTTCCCATTTACAAGAAAATGATTGTGTTTTACAAGCTGACGTCCCTGTGAACGTGAATTAACGAAACCAAGACGATAAACAACATTATCGAGCCGGCGTTCAAGCAATACAAGAAGGTTTATTCCTGTTATCCCTTTTTGATGTTCCGCCCTTTCAAAAAACAGATAAAACTGTTTTTCAGAAAGACCATACATACGTTTAACCCTTTGTTTTTCACGGAGCTGAATACCGTAATCAGAACTTTTTCTTCCACGACGCTGACCATGCTGACCAGGCGGATAACCACGTCGATCAAAAGCACACTTATCAGAATAACAACGGTCTCCTTTAAGAAACAGTTTTAAATTTTCACGCCGGCATAACCGACAAACAGAACCTGTGTATCGTGACAATTTTCCTCCTTTTCTATACCCTGCGTCTTTTTGGCGGCCGGCATCCATTATGCGGAATTGGAGTTACATCCTTGATCACCATAATATTAAAACCTGCAGCCTGCAACGAGCGAAGCGCCGACTCTCTGCCAGCTCCGGGCCCCTTAACATACACTTCGACATTTTTCATACCCTGTGTCATTGCCTTTTTTGCGGCATCTTCTGCTGCAATCTGAGCGGCAAAGGGAGTACTCTTTCTGGAACCCTTAAATCCCTGGACACCGGAACTTGACCACGCAATAACATTGCCGGCCTGATCAGTTATAGTAATTATTGTATTGTTAAAAGTAGATTGGATATGTACTACTCCGTTTGGTATATTCCTTTTTTCTCTCTTTTTGGTACGGGTTTTCTTTGCCATGAATAAAATTCCTATTTCCTGTGATATTGCAACAAATACTTACAGATGATGAATTAGTGACTAATTATTTCTTTAAAACTGCACCTCTCTTCTTAACCGCCGATCTTCTCGGTCCTTTTCGTGTACGCGCATTTGTGCTTGTTCTCTGTCCTCGCACCGGAAGCGATTTTCGATGGCGAAGGCCCCGATATGCTCCAAGATCCATCAATCTCTTGATGTTCATTGAAACTACTGTACGAAGTTCACCTTCAACCTTGAGTTCACTGTCAATAATTTTGCGGATGTTGTTTATCTCAGACTCTGTCAGCACATCTGTTTTGGTGCTGGGATCAATGTTGAGCTTTGAAAGTATCCGGTTTGATGTGGTTCTGCCAATACCATAAATATACGTCAACCCAATCTCAACCCGCTTATTTTTAGGCAAATCTACGCCTGCAATTCGTGCCAAAACAAACCCTCCTCTATCCTTGCCTCTGTTTATGCCGCTTGTTTTCGCAAATAACTCTTACGATACCTTTTCTACGTATTATTTTACACTTGTTGCACATTTTTTTTACAGATGCTCTTACTTTCATAAAAAACTCCCTTATCAATTAACAATTATCAATTAACATTGACTATTGCTTTCTATTTCGATCTGTATGTAATCCTACCGCGTGAGAGATCATAGGGTGACAGTTCAACTGTAACCGTGTCTCCCGGCAGTATTTTAATAAAATGCATGCGCATCTTACCAGAAATATGGGCAAGCACCTGGTGCTTATTTTCCAATTCGACTTTAAACATCGCATTAGGCAACGTCTCAAGCACCTTCCCCTCTACTTTTATTGCCTCTTCCTTTGGCATATTTTAATCCTTATCGATTTTACTTAATATAACCGGACCGTTTTCAGTTATTGCAATTGTATGCTCAAAATGAGCGGACAAACAACCATCCATTGTTACAGTTGTCCACCCATCATCGAGTACTTTTACATCATATCCTTTCTCATTCACCATAGGTTCTATTGCCAAAGTCATACCCGGTTTTAAGCGAACCCCGTTACCTGGTTTTCCAAAATTAGGTATTTGAGGCTCTTCATGTAAATTGTTGCCAATGCCATGACCAACGAATTTACGAACAACAGAAAAACCGGCAGCTTCCACATACAATTGAATTGCATGCGAAATATCTGAAAGCCGACCGTTGGGAACTGCCTTTTCAATCCCTTTGAATAAAGCCTCTTGTGTTACTCTCGACAACCGCTCAGCGACCTCTGATATCCCCCCAACAGCCACTGTAATAGCTGAATCACCGTAATATCCTTCCTTGAGAATCCCAAAATCCAAGCTTAATATATCCCCTTCAATAAGAGGCTTTTTAGAAGGAAATCCATGTACAACCACATTGTTTGGCGAAGCACATAATGCATACGGAAAACCACTGTATCCTTTGAAAGCCGGAACTACTCCTTTTTCTCTGGCCAATTTTTCCGAAAGATCATTTAAATAAAGAGTGTTTATTCCAGGCCTAACCTCTGATTTAAGTATAGCAAGTATTTCAGCAACAATTTGATTGCTTTTTCGTATCTTTTCAATTTCCTGTAACGATTTTAAAATCACCATGTTAGAATCGCCCCTTTACTTTTGCCCCGCCTTTTTTTAAAAAACCTTCGTAATGACGAGTCAGCATATGAGATTCTATTTGTGAAATAGTATCAATAGCAACTCCAACGACTATGAGAAGAGCTGTGCCTCCAAAATAAAAAGGAACATTAAACTTTGATATCAAAATTGATGGAAGTACACACACAGCGGAAACATATATCGCACCACCAAGAGTAATACGTGTTAAAACCTTATCAATATAATCTGCTGTTCGTTTACCTGGACGGATACCGGGGATATAACCCCCGCTTTTTTTCATATTGTCCGCTACATCAACGGGATTAAATGTAACAGCAGTATAAAAATAACAGAAAAAGAAGATAAAACCCACAAACAACATTTCATATACAAAGTTGCCAGGCCTCATTGAAGAAGCAATACTCTGCATCCATGAAACGGTAATAAAACTGGCTATTGTTGCAGGAAACATAATAATTGATGAAGCAAAAATAGGAGGAATAACACCTGAAGTATTAATTTTCAGAGGAAGATGTGTACTCTGCCCTCCATACATCTTACGGCCGACCACCCTTTTAGCATATTGTACAGGTATCCGACGCTGTCCCTGCTCAACGAATATAATAAAACCAACAACAGCTACCATAAGAACGGCGAGTATTAATATGACAAATATTCCCATCTCTCCTGTGGTAAGAAGACGGAATGAATTGCCTATTGCGCTCGGTATATTGGCTACAATGCCAGCAAATATTATAAGAGAAATACCATTGCCGATACCACGCTCAGTAATCTGCTCTCCCAGCCACATAATAAAAGCAGTACCAGCAGTTAGAGTTATTACCGTTATAAGCTTGAATCCCCATCCTGGATGTATTACTATCGGAGCACCACCCGGTGAAGTCATGCTTTCAAGACCGACACTTATGCCAAACCCTTGGATAATACTTAATACTACAGTGCCATATCGGGTATATTGTGTAATTTTTTTACGTCCCTGTTCGCCTTCCTTTTTTAAACGTTCAAGATGCGGTATTGCTACGGTCAAAAGCTGCAGTATAATGGACGCGCTGATATAAGGCATTATTCCAAGAGCAAAAACTGACAGTCTCTGAAGAGCGCCACCTGAAAACATATTAAAAATCCCAAATATGGTGCCTTCCATTCTTGCAAAAAATGAAGCAAGTGCAATACCATCTATACCAGGTGTTGGTATATGCACTCCAACTCGATACACAATAAGAAGAGCTAATGTGTATATAATCCTTTTCTTCAGTTCTGGTATTTTGAAGACATTCTGGAACCCACCACCAGCCATTATTATAAGACCTCTATATTTCCACCAGCGACTTCGATCTTTTCCCTGGCGCTTTTACTTATTCTATCAATCTTAATCGTAAGCGGATATTTGATATCACCCTGACCAAGAAGTTTTATAGCATCATTTTTACCTTTGACGAGTCCATTACGAATAAGCGCCGCCTCATCCACCAGAGTATTGGGTTCAAATTTTGACAAATCATGTATATTTATTGTTGCTATATTTTTGCTAAAAATATTTGCAAAACCACGTTTAGGCAAACGGCGGTGAATAGGCATTTGACCACCTTCAAACCCCGGTCTTACACCACCACCCGAACGACTATTCTGCCCTTTTGTTCCTCTTCCAGCTGTCTTGCCTCTTCCCGACCCGGGACCACGTCCTAAACGTCTCCGGAGCTTTCGCGAACCCTTTGGCGATGATAATTCATTCAGCAGCATCGATCTTCTCCTCAGCCTTCACCAGATGTAATACCTTGTTAATCATTCCCCGAACAGAAGGTATATTTTTAAGTTCAACCGTTTTGTTGAGCCTTGTAAGCCCCATACCCAATAATACCCTGCGGTGTTTTTCCGGTCTTCCAATCATACTTTTAATTAAAGTTACTTTCAGTAATCCGGCCATTTATCATCCCTTTTTCATATATTTATATAAACTTTCAAATAATTCATTTCACAAAAATAGAGAGGAGTCTCTAATAAGACGTACAAGTTAGCACATCATCAAAAAGTCCGACAGATAACACAGTGAAATTATTTATCTGAAAGTCTATAGATCTTCAACACGAATGCCCCGTCTCGCTGCCACCTGCTCACGGCTCTGAAGTTGTTGAAGCCCGGCAATAGTTGCTTTGACCAAATTGTGAGGATTATGCGATCCCAAACACTTTGTAAGAATATTCTGAACTCCGACTGCCTCAAGCACAGCTCTTACAGCACCGCCCGCAATAACACCTGTGCCTTTGCTTGCAGGCTTTAATAGAACCCGTCCCGCTCCAAATCGTCCTATGGTTTGATACGGTATTGTCCTGTCAACCAATGGAATTCTAATCATATTCTTTTTAGCTTTTTCAACACCTTTGCTGATAGCTCCAGGCACTTCTCCTGCTTTTCCTAAGCCAAAACCAACACTACCTTCTCCATCGCCAACTACAACTATAGCGCTAAAACTGAATCTGCGGCCACCTTTAACAACTTTTGCCACCCGGTTAATATGAACCACCTTGTCTATCAACTGGTTTTCGCCCGTTTCCTGTTTATACAAAAAACCGCCTCCTTCTTAAAATAATGATTGGCTAAAAAACCAAACCGGCTTTACGCGCTCCATCAGAAACAGCTTTGACACGGCCGTGATATAAAAAACCGTTTCTGTCAAACACTACCTGCTTCACACCTTTCTCAGCAGCACGTTCGGCCACAAGTTTTCCAATATAGACTGCAGCTATAATCTTGCCTTTATTTAAATCTAAAGAATTGTTTAAAGTCTGTGCAAAATTCTCTTTCACATCCTTTTCTACTGTTGATGCCGCAGCAATTGTGCGCCCACACGTATCATCGATCACCTGTGCATAAATATGCTTTGCGCTTCTAAAAACACTCAGTCTTGGCCTCTGCGTTGTGCCGACCAAAGTCTTTCTGATCGTTTTTTTTCTTTTTATACGTGCCTTAGACTTAAAAGCTAATGAACCCATATTCTATTTCCTTCAAAAATGACAACTTATTAACAACCAAGACTTCATCGTTTATCTATTTAGTTCCAGTCTTTCCTGCTTTCCTCTGAATGCGTTCCTCTGCGTATTTTATTCCTTTGCCCTTATAAGGCTCTGGAGGTCTTAGACGCCTGATTGACGCAGACACCATCCCCAACTTCTCTTTATCAATTCCGGAAAGTTTTATAATGTTATTTTTTTCAATAATCGCTGAAATACCATCCGGAAGATCAAAATTGACAGGATGCGAATATCCAAGATTGAATACTATTGTATTCCCCTTAAGAGCAGCACGATAACCAATACCGTTTATTTGCAGAACGCGTTCAAACCCACTCGTCACTCCGGTAACCATGTTGGCTACAAGACTACGTGTCAGACCTTGCAAAGAATCGCCTTTTCTATCATCATTATTAATAATTATTATGCTAATAAACCCATCTGCCATTTTCAGATCAACAGAAGGATGTATAGATCTTACAAGTGTACCCTTTTCACCATGTACGGCAATCACCTTGTCTTTATATAATATTTTAATTTTATCAGATATTGGAATCGGTTTTTTACCTACTCGAGACATTAAAACACTCCCCCTTTTGCAACCTACAAGCTACGTTAAAAGAAATATAATCCGTAATTCACAAGAACTACCATACATTGCAGATTACTTCTCCTCCAACATTACTATTCCTGGCCGTCTTATCTGTCATTACTCCCTTTGATGTGGACAAAACCGAAATACCCATTCCATTTAAAACAGACTTAATATCCTTGCCCTTAACATAAACCCGTCTACTTGGTTTGCTGACACGTTCAATATTCAGAATGACGCTTGAATATCCAGGGCCATATTTTAGATAGACACGCAAAACCCCCTGTCTGGAATCCTTGACAAACTTATAATTCTTGATAAATCCCTCATCCTTCAATACTTTTGCCAGCTCAATTTTTAGCTTTGCCCCTGGTATATCAACACTATTCAACCTGGCCTTTTCAGCATTCCTGATCCTGGTCAACATATCCGCAATTGGGTCACTCATTGCCATTGTATTTCTCCGTTATAATACATCTATTTTATCAAGCATTAAGTTAAAACAGTTGCCTGTTTTATCAAACCGTTAACATTTAAAATATTTTATAAAAAGCATTTATTAGACTTTTTACATAACCATCATTGTAAATAAACTATTAAAAGAAAATCAAGATCATCAGGAGTTAGATGTTAATAGTATCTATCCTGCTTACCAACTGGATTTGACAACTCCCGGAAGCTTACCGTTGGCAGCTAAATTCCGAAAACAGATACGACATATCCCAAATTTTCTTAAAAAGCCTCTTGGTCTACCGCAGATCGGACACCTATTATACGTACGTACTTTGAACTTGGGTGTTCTTATCACCTTTATTTTAAGAGCCTTTTTTGCCAAACCACCCTCCTTGAACTCAAACAAAATTATACATTTTCCAAGAGCCTCTATCTATAACCCCTGCATCTTAAAAATATAATTGAATTTTTCTATCACCAAACAATTAATAAAAAGATCAATTCCTAAATGGCATTCCCAAAAGTTTAAGCAATTTTTTTCCTTCATCATCGGTCTGCGCAGAAGTAACAATAGATATATTAAGCCCTCTAATCTTATCTATTTTATCATAATCGATCTCAGGAAAAATAATTTGCTCCTTTATTCCAAGCGAATAATTTCCATGTCCATCAAAACCTTTTTTTGAAAGGCCTCTGAAATCACGAACACGTGGAAGAGCAGCATTCACCAATTTATAATAAAAATCATACATCCATTTTCGTCTAAGCGTTACCATACAACCGATCGGCATCCCAGCCCTAAGCTTAAAAGCCGCAATAGATTTTTTAGCACGTGTGACAACTGGCTTCTGTCCCGCAATAACTTTAAGCTCTTCAACGGCTGCATCAAGCAACTTGACATTATGAATAGCCTCACCTAAACCAACATTTAATACAATCTTATTGAGTTTCGGAACCTGCATCACGCTTTTATATTTAAAGGTTTCCATCAACCGAGGAACAACCTCTTTTTCATAATAAAGTTTTAACTGTGACATTACAATCCTCCGACACGACCCTATGCATCAATAACTTCGCTGCATTTTATGCAAACACGCATTTTTTTTCCATCGTCTAGACTCTTCATTCTAATACGCGTAGGAGTCATGCACTTGTTGCACATTAACATAACGCTGGACCAACTGATGGGAGCTTCACTCTCAACGATTCCACCCTGTCTGTTCTGAGCGCTGGGTTTTGAATGCTTTTTAATAATGTTTATATTTTCTATAATAAGACGCTTATCTTTTCTGATTACTTTAAGCACCTTTCCGATCTTGCCATTATCCTTGCCGGCAATAATTTTTACCTTGTCATCTTTTCTTATGAAACATTTATTTTTCATTATATATCACTTCTCTTATAATTCACAATTTAGGAATTGCGAATTGAGGAATTTAGATATTGATCCGCCTACGACGGCCTACTGATCTCAATCCTTTTATAATACTTCTGGAGCCAGGGAAATAATTTTCATAAATTTCTTAGCTCTTAGTTCCCTTGCCACAGGACCAAAAATACGAGTTCCAACAGGTTCCATATTCGGGTTAATTAATACTGCCGAATTATCATCGAACCTTATATAGGATCCATCAGGCCTTCTAATCTCTTTTGTTGTACGAACTACAACAGCCTTCAAGACATCTCCTTTTTTAACCTTGGCATTAGGTATGGCTTCTTTAACACTTACAACAATTACATCTCCAATACTGGCATACCTCCGCCTGGAGCCTCCAAGAACCTTTATACAATACAATATTTTAGCTCCTGAATTATCCGCCGCTATCAATCTTGTTTCTGCCTGAATCATCTTCTTGACTTTCCTTCTATAACCTAAAAATGAGCCATTAGCTTTTAGTCAAACCATAACGAAATATTATTAACATAATAACATTTTGCTATATGTATAATTAATCAATAATCATACAAACACATACTTCATAAAAACCAACGTCTAATTGCTAACAACTAATCGCTTAACGTAGGTATAATCAAACAGCTTTCTCGATTATCTCTTTTATCCGCCATTTTTTTGTTTTGCTGATAGGGCTGGATTCAACAATCAACACCTTATCTCCAATACTGCAGGCATTATTTTCATCATGTGTTGAAAATTTGGAGCATCTTCTAATATACTTATGATAAAATTGATGTTTAACCATCCTCTCAACCTGGACAACAGCTGTCTTATCCATCTTGTCACTGACAACTGTACCTGCCACTATTCTTTTATTTCCTCGTTTTTTCATATCAACAACTATTCTTTATCCATCTTATTATTTATAGCCAACTCTCTTATAACAGTCTTTAGCCTTGCGATATCGCGTCTGCTCTGTTTCATTGTTTGAGGATTCTCTAACTGACCAATCTCGTGCTGAAAGTGTAGATTAAACAACCCCTCTCTAAGATCATTTTCTTTGCGCTGTCTTTCTTCAGGACTCAACTCTCTAATCTCACTTACCTTCATTACAGATCACTCCTCTCAACAAACTTTGTTCTTACCGAAAGTTTGTGTGCTGCCAGCCGGAGCGCCTCCATGGCTAACTCTCTAGAAACACCTTCCATTTCATAAAGAATCCTTCCTGGTCGAACTATTGCAACCCATCCTTCAGGCGCACCTTTTCCTTTACCCATTCTGACCTCGGCAGGCTTCTTTGTAAACGGCTTGTCAGGGAATATCCTTATCCACATCTTTCCCCCTCTTTTTACATGCCGGGTCATAGCAATACGAGCAGCCTCTATTTCTTTTACATTTATTGCGCCGCATTCCGTTGCCTGCAATCCAAATTCACCAAAATTCAAATTGCACCCCCGCTGTGCCAGGCCTTTCATTCTACCTTTTTGCTGCTTTCGAAATTTTACCTTCTTTGGGCTCAGCATGTTCTTTATTCTCCACTTACAATCATCAATCTATATGTTGTTGGTAACTTTTTTTCCGATTTGATCCTTTTTTAGAATCTCACCTTTAAAAATAAATACCTTAACACCAATTAATCCATATGTTGTCTTGGCCTCTATAAAGCCATAATCTATATCAGCCCTTAAAGTATGCAATGGCACACGTCCCTCTCTATACCATTCCCTTCTAGCCATTTCAGCTCCGCCCAAACGCCCTGAACAAACAATCTTTACCCCCTTAGCGCCAAACCTCATCGCCGAAGACACACAACGCTTCATGGCACGCCTGAAAGCAACTCTTCGCACTATCTGTAACGCAACATTCTCGGCAACAAGCTGGGCGTTAATTTCAGGTTTTCTAACCTCCTGTATATCTATAAGAACTTCATACAATTTTTTATTACCGAGAGACTTCTCAACATCTTTCTTGAGAAGAGATATTTCAGCGCCTCTTTTCCCAATAACAATTCCCGGTCTGGATGTAAAAATTCTGAGCTTGATACGCTTGGACGATCTTTCGATTTCAATTCTGGCAATGCCTGCATGATAAAGCTTTTTTTTAATGAATTCTCTGATTTTATAATCTTCCAGAATATAGTCAGAATAATTCTTTCCAGCATACCATCGTGACTCCCAGGTCTTAACTATTCCCAACCTCAAACTGATCGGATTTACTTTCTGGCCCAAACTTTTACCTCCTTAATATTCCACATATAAAAAGCATCATTCTTTTGCTAAAACAACCGTGATATGGCTGGATCTTTTCAATATTCGGGTACCCCTGCCTCTTGCTCTTGCCTTAAAACGCTTTAATGTAGGACCCTGATCTGCGGTTATATTACGTATAACCAGCGAATCTATATCAATATCAGAATGCTGATCAGCATTAGCAACAGCACTCCGAATAATTTTTTCAATAATATTAGCCCCTTTTTGCGGCATATATTTAAGGATATCAAGACCAGCCTGAACCGGCTTTCCTTTGATAGCACCGATCAATCTCCGAACTTTCTGAGAAGAAATACGCACATGTTTTAATACGGCTTTTGCTTCTATTGCAGACATTCCATTTTCTCCACAATTTCCTGTAAATCAGGTGGGTTAACCTGAGTTAAGTAATTTATTGCTAAAATATGTGCCGAGATCTTGATGCATAAGGATTTTTGAAAAGCCTTTAAGGCAAGACATCAACGCAAATCGAACAAAAAATCGCTCAATTTAGGTTTACTTTAATTTAGACTTTTTGTCCCCTGCATGCCCATAAAAAGTCCGTGTTGGTGAAAATTCACCCAGCTTGTTACCTACCATATTCTCTGTAATAAAAACTGGAATAAATTTTCTCCCATTATGAACTGCCAGCGTAATACCTACCATTTCAGGAATAATTGTCGACCGTCTTGACCATGTTTTAATTACCCTGCTACTATGAGTTCCCTGTGCATTTTCTATTTTTTTTAATAGTTTTGGCTCAATATATGGACCTTTTTTTAACGACCGTGGCATAAACTTCTCCTGATATGGTATCTCTTTATCTTTTTGACCGTTTCTTGACTATATAACGGTTACTTTTTCTTGTTTTACGAGTCTTATAACCCTTTGAAGGAATACCCCATGGACTGCATGGATGCCGCCCTCCAGAAGATCTTCCCTCACCACCTCCCATTGGATGATCAACCGGATTCATCACAACGCCTCTCACTTTTGGACGCCTGCCAAGCCAACGTTTGCGTCCTGCTTTACCCAAAGCAACATTTTCATGAATCACATTACTTAATCGTCCTATGGTAGCTTTACATTTTAATAAAACCATTCTTACTTCGCTGGAAGGAAGTTTTATCTGCGCATATTTATCCTCTTTTGCCATTAACTGAGCAAAAGTACCGGCGCTTCTGACAATCTGACCACCCTTTCCTAAACACAACTCAATGTTATGAATATGTGTTCCAAGCGGTATATTGCTTAAAGGAAGCGTATTGCCCGGCTTAATATCCGCTTCAGGACTCGACATAACAGTGTCACCAACTACAACTTCAAGCGGCGCTAAAATATACCGTTTTTCCCCATCAGAATAGTTTAGAAGAGCTATCCTGACGCTACGGTTAGGGTCATACTCAATAGATGCCACCTTTGCAGGAATTCCGATTTTGTCACGTTTAAAATCAATAATCCTGTAATACCGTTTGTGACCTCCGCCACGATGCCTACAGGTAATACGTCCGTTTGCATTACGTCCGCCTTTCCTTTTGATAACCTTAAGCAGACTCTTTTCAGGCTTTGTCCTGGTAATCTCCTCAAAAGTGGAATATATTTGAGCCCGCCGGCCAGGAGATGTTGGTTTTACTTTTCTGACAGCCATTTATACTCCTTCAAAAAATTCAATACGTTCACCAGGCATCAATTTCACAATGGCCTTCTTCCAATCCTTGCGTTTCCCCGTAATCCGGCCTCGTTGTTTCGTTTTACCTTTAACTTGCATTGTTCGAACACTATCAACCCTGACATTAAAGATATTCTCTATAGCTTTTTTAATTTCAATCCTGTTTGCTCTTCGATCAACCTCAAATGAAACCTTGCCCATAGTTTCTTTTTGAATATTAGTTTTTTCGGTATCCATAGGACGTTTAATAATTTCTTGCTGAATCATGCCAACAGCCTCCTTTCAATACCCTTTATTGAAGACTCAAGCAAGATCAAATTCTTATATTTAAGAATATCATATACGTTCAACCCTTCAATCCTCTGCACTTTGATATAAGGCACATTCCTTGATGAAAGTACCAGATTCTCATTTTTCCGATCAGATATAATCAGCACATTTTTCACATTTAAGGTATTAAGGACTTCAACGAATTGCTTGGTTTTAATTGTCTCAAGCTCAAACTGATCAAGCACAATAATGGTATTTTTCTGGAGCTTGGCGCTTAATGCCATTTTAAGAGCCAGCCTTCTTACTTTTTTCGGAACTTTATAGGAATATGACTTAGTTGCCGGCCCAAAAACAACCCCACCACCTCTAAGCAAAGGCGACTTTATATTACCACGACGCGCTTTACCGGTCCCTTTCTGACGAAAAAGCTTTTTTTGACTGCCCCTGATATCACTGCGATTTTTTACAGATGCAGAGCCCGATCGTCTGCCTGCCAGCTGCATAGTTACAACTTCATGCAAAACACTCTTTTTCGGAGACACATTAAATATGTTATCCGAAAGATCAATCTGTGAAACTTTTTCACCTTTAATATTTTGAACATCAACTACAGCCATTATTTTCCCCATTCATGATACAATATCTTCAGTAAAAACTTTACGAGTTTTTTTGTTTTTTTACTTCGATTAATCCTGACCTGAAACCCGGCACAGCTCCCTTTAACATAATAAGATCTTCTTCAGGTCTTATATCGACAATTTCCAGATTTTTAACCGTCTTTTGTTCATTACCATAATGACCCGGCATTTTCTTCCCCTTAATAACCTTTGCAGGCCATGCGCTACAACCAATTGATCCTGGAATTCTATGGCTGTGACTACCATGAGTTTTCTTTCCGCCATGAAATCCATGCCTCTTAATCACACCTGCAAAACCCCGTCCTTTTGTTATACCAGTAACATTAACCCGTTCGCCGATCTTAAAAATTTCCAAATTTACCGTCTGACCAAGAGCATATTTGTCTGGATTATCCACAGAGATTTCACGCAACAATACAAAACAATCCCCTCCACTCTTTTTTAGATGGCCTTCCATCGGCTTATTTATACGAGATTTTTTTCTCTCACCAAAACCCAACTGAAGAGCGTTGTATCCATCACTGGAAACCGCCTTTATTTGAGTAATAGTACACGAACCAACCTTTAATACGGTCACAGGTATATATTTGCCTTCAGGAGAAAAAATACTCATCATCCCCAATTTTCTTCCTATCAATCCTCTACACATGATTTTTATATTTTCCTATGATGGCATCCTAAGTATTAGTCGAGTTGTCGAGTTGTTAATCACTTGACCACTTTCCTACTCGACCACTCGACTAATTCTCCACTCGACCAATTTATAGTTTTATCTCCACATCAACTCCTGGAGAAAGATCCAGCTTCATTAAAGCATCAACCGTTTGCTGGGTAGGCTCCATGATATCTAAAACCCGTTTATGTGTTCTAATTTCAAACTGTTCCCTTGATTTCTTATCAACATGAGGAGATCGAAGAACACAATATTTATTTATTTTTGTTGGAAGTGGTATGGGACCAATCACCTTTGCACCTGTTTTTTGAGCTGTATCAACAATATCTAACGCTGACTGATCCAGAAGCTTATGATCATACGCCTTTAACCTGATCCTGATTTTTGTGTTCATTATCATTATTTTAATCTTTCCAAACTACAGAGCCAATTTTTAAACGTCCCCTTTTGCCCAATATCTGCGTCAGTCTCAAATTTTAGTCCTCGAAATACTCAATCTATTCCTGCGGTTAAAATTTGAGCCTTCCTTGTTCTTGAACAAAATTGAACATTTTGAAACTGCCTCTACTATTCAATTATTTCGCTTACCACGCCGGC
>JAFCZU010000260.1 GCA_019314185.1 Deltaproteobacteria bacterium
ACGGATACAAATTCAAAATGAGCTTCGGGATTCCGGTAGCTCTACAGATTCATTTTTTTTCAAAGAACAAAAACGGTATCGGTTACATGCAAAAACCTAACCGGACATTACTGGACCAAAATAGAACAATATGGATTAGGAACGAAACAACCTTGAGGGCGTATCCACGAGTTGGGTGAAGCATCGTTTTGTTCCGTTAGGGACAATAAGGATTCCCCTAACTCGTACGCCGCATGCAACTGGCAGCATCATTTTGCTCAACAGTCTGCCAGAATAGGCAATCACAAAGAGTTTTATGTGATTGTTGCCAGGTAGTCATAATTTTTGTAGTTAAACATAAAAAATGGAACATATCAAATCGAAATGAACTATTTTATCAATAAGATCATGTAGTCTGGGTAATTCTTTCGTGCTGCAATGAACCTCCAGTGGTTACAAAGGCAGGGTCTGATCTTCGTTGATGCATTCACTCAGAAACAATTACCTCTTGAACTTAAGTTCAGTCGCTGTTCGAAGAGCATCTTACCTGGCCGGTATGAGTCGTTCTGTTAAGCCCAAGATAAACTACCAACTTTAGCCGGTAAGTCATCGACTTTCAATCAATTTTCAATCATACACCTATTGTCAGCATTATTTGACTGTGTTAATATTTCACCAAAATTAAGAATACCTTGATGGCAAAGAACGGCTGATATTAATTTACACTGCAAATGGTGGGAGGATTCAAGAGTGCATAAACAACCCAAAAAGCCAAACAGTATTCAAGTCGGAAAAAAAAATGAAATAAACCCATTTATTGAGGTTCGTGGACCAGGTGATACCCATTATAAATTCGATTTAAAAAACGTCCAGACTATTATCGGCCGACTTCAGGATGTCAATGAGATTGCATTAGAGCCTGATCCTCAAAAGCTTGTCACACGCCATATGCACTGTGCGATAGAAATAAAATCCCATTTTTACTGGGTGGTGGACAATGCCAGTAAGAATGGGACGTTTCTTAAACGTTTAGATGTGGTCAAGCGGATATTGGGTGAAGAAAAACTTCAACATCGAGATACCATTCGCATCCTTGCCAATATTGAGTCTAATGGCGAACACAAGTATTGGGAGTTGCAATTCATTGATCCCCAAACCACGGAGGGCGTACTTACTTTCACAAAAAAACAACATCTTGAATATGACTGGGTCCAGGCAAAATTATTCCTTATCAACGGCACAATCCGAACAGAAATAGGAGGATTAACGCCGCAGGAACATAAGTTAATCCGGTATATGGAGCAACAAAACAAAAATAATGAGAATACCACAAAGATGTGCACATATGAAGAACTGCTGGCAGCTATTTGGGACGAACAGCAGTACACGCATACTAAAAATGATATTGCTCGTCTGATATGGGGCTTACGCAAAAAAATAGAAATTGATCATCAGAATCCTGTATTTCTGATAAATGTCAGAGGAATAGGGTACCGGCTCATCATAAATGCGTCGGTATGAGAAAACCTTATGGAACTATTAAAGGAAAATCAAATCATTCGTGGAACGTATGAAGTGGAAAGGCTTCTTGGTGTAGGGGCTTTTGCTGAGGTGTACAGGGTAAAGCATCGTTTTTTGGGACGTCAGGCCATAAAGATTTTCAAGTCAATTGGCATGACGATGGAGGAAATCAAGGTACTGATGGGGGAGGCCATTATACTTTCCCGAATGGGGCATCCAAACATTATCCGGCTTTTTGATGCTGATGTAATAGAAACTTCATGGGGCACCTGTGGTTTTTTCACCATGGAATACGTGGCAGGCGGGAGTCTGGAACAATTCTGGAGGTCGTATGGGGCACAGCTTGTTCCTGTTGAAACGACCGTGGATATAATTAAACAGGTTTGCCGGGGATTATCAATTGCGCATTGCGAAAATCCCCCCATAATTCATCGGGATATAAAGCCTGCAAACATTCTTGTCGGGTATGATGCCGACGGATTGCGTGTACGGCTCTCAGATTTTGGACTTGCTAAAAAAGTAAACCCGCTGACATTTCTTGCCAGCGCCAGGGGTACCCTTGCATTTAAAGCACCCGAGGCTTTTTCCAAACAGGGTGTTGATTCCAGCGCCGGGGATGTATGGTCAATAGGAATGACTCTTTACCTTCTTTTGACAGACCGCCTCCCATACTCTACTTCCGAAGAAATTGATATGGATGATGTTGCCCACTTTGATCGCCCTTTAATACCACCAAGCAGGTTCAATGTGATGGTAGACCCACTGCTGGATCAAATCGTTTTTCGGGCACTGAATCAGGACCCTGAAAAGCGCTATGCAAATGCCAGGAAAATGCTCAAAGATATGGTCCGGTGGAAGCCGCAATCCATTGAATGCCAGCTCAAAATGAAAGGTTTATCTGAAACAACGAAAAGCGTGTTAGGCCTACATACTGGGCCTAACGAAGAGAAAGCACGGGAAATGGTAAAGCAGGCCCGCGAAATGGTACGTGAAGGTCTAAAGTTTAATGAGGCGGCAGATATCATGGAAGAGGCCTTCAACAAATGGCCTGTTCTTCGTGATGAGTATGGGTATCAGATTAAGCTATGGCGGCGTGGGATAAGCATGTAATAAAACGGTTTATGGTTCACGGTTCACGGATAAGTATGTAACTTTTGCAGGACGTAAAAGCAATAATTAAGGACTGACATAACGATGTTAAATTCAGATGAAGCATTTGATAGCAAAGCTGGTTCAGAATCAGATATTCTTCTTGAGTCTTCAACTCCCGGGCTATATACGCGCAACGCGTTTCGTGTGCTTGAGTTGCCGGTAGATGCCACGCCGCGTGACATCATGAAGCGGCAGCAGATGATTGAGATGGCGCGAAAGACCGGTATGCCGATTCCACCCGGTCCGGCCCCCTGCCTTCCACTGGACCCGCCACCTGATGAAGACGGCATTCGCCACGCGGTTCAACGCCTTCATGACCCGGAACGGCGCATGGTTGATGAGCTGTTCTGGTTCTGGCCACATAATATTGGACAAAGCACAACCGATGAGGGGCTGCACACGCTTGGTCAGGGAGATACAAAAAAGGCAAAAGCCTTGTGGACCAGGCAGGCCGTGCAGCAAAGCGAAAGTTTTGTTTCTCTGCACAACCTGGCGATTCTAACACATATTTCAGTATTAAAAAATGAAGATAACAAACAGTCTGAGCTCTGGGAAAAGACATACAAAAACTGGAAAGACGTAATCAATTATGAAGGGTTCTGGAGCCGTGTAACTACCCGTATCCGTGAGCTTGATGACCCTCGGCTGACCACTGGTGTTGCAAGACGCATGCGAAAGTCGTTTCCCACAGCGCTTTTGTCGATCAATGCGACACTTGGAGTGACGGCGGCAGAACAGGGCGATTTTGATACAGCCAAACGCCACAAGAAAATCATGCAGACTTCAGGCTGGGATCCGGAAGAAGCTCTTCGCATGGCCGTGCAACCCGTACGTGACAGGATAGAAATTTTATGTAAAGCAGCAGAACCCGATGCTGATGCTGATCCAATGCACGCGGACGAGGTGGCTCAGCGACTGCTGGATCAGGCGCGCCCTCTTCTAACAGTGCTGGATTGCATGCTTCCCTCTGATAACTCAACCCTGATTCACGCACACGATGAAGTGGCCTTGAAGACAAGAAGTTGCCAGATCACATTTGGAAACAAAACCGAGAACTGGAAACGCTCCGAGGAACTTCTGGAGCAGGCATTGGCAGTCGCAATGAGCGAGTCTGCGCGGATAAGGATCAAGGATGATTTAGCCATTGTTCGCAAAAATGTGGAATCCGGCGTGTTCTGGTGCGAAGAAGGCTATTTTGATCTTCCTGAACCTGTCTTGGCACTTGCGGAAGAGGCGCGGGCAAAAGCCGATCTTAATCAATATGATGAAGCGATTGATATTTTAAAGGGCATCCTGATGGATGCGGCAAAAGAAGGCCTTGCTGAAAAAGAAATCAAATTAATCCGCAAACCCCTCGCAGACACCTTAAACAAACGATGGGTCAGCAAGCACAATCCGGCTATGGACAGGTATAATGCGACGCTTGTTTTTATAAATGACTTGCTTCATAGAGTTTCATCAAAAAATATATATAACTTGTCTGCATTTGGTTCATCAATCTATTGCGATAGTTGCGGAACAGAGATCGATGGCGATTATATGAAGTTTACATACGAAAATATCCCCTTTAATCTGTGTTTAACGTGCAATGGCAAGATGGAGAAAGAAAAGAAGGCTAAAAAAAATGAACTCCGGAAGGTGATAAAAAACACCGCCGGCGGCCTTTTCCTTGCAAGGGAGCTAGATCCGGACAAAGAAGTCATTGAAGAGAATATTACCATCCTCAAAAAGCTGGCATCCGATACCGGGGCAAAGCTTCCAAATGGGCTATTGCTTTTGATACAGTCCGGCTTTGCCACCTATTCTGAACTTGTAAACGCAACAGAGCATTCATCTTCAGCAATACGCAGGGCAGCGATAAAGCGTTTGAAAAAAGTTGATCCGGAACTTGCCAGGGAAAAACGAAATAAGCGGCTGAAAAAGAGAGTTTTTATGCTTGCGGCAGGAGTAGCAGCCATTTTCATTCTTATACTGGGGTATAATCTGTTTGCTTATTCCATAATTTTCATTCTCATCCTGGAGTATAATCTGGCTGCCTATTTCTTAGGAAAACCGACTACCATCCGCAGAGCCTATAAATATGGAATTATTAGTCAAAAGACACTTGTTTCGAAGTTAATCATCACACTAAAGGACGGCTCTTCGGGTGCCCGAAAAGCAGCGGCAGACGCCCTTGGGAAGATAGGCCCTGCTGCAAAACATGCAGTACCGGCACTGATTGCAGCGCTAAAGGACAGCGATTTGAAAGTCCAAAAAGCAGCGGTATACGCCCTTGGAAAAATAGGTCTGGAGGCGGTACCTGCACTGATTGCGGCACTGAAGGACAGCGATTCGGATGTCCGAAGAGCAGCGGCAGACGCTCTTGGGAAGATAGGCCCTGCTGCAAAACATGCAGTACCGGCACTGATTGCAGCGTGTGGCACGAAAGGACAGCGATTGGAAAATCCGAAAAGCAGCGGTATACGCCCTTGGAAAAATAGGTCTGGAGGCGGTACCTGCACTGATTGCGGCACTGAAGGACAGCGATTGGAAAATCCGAAAAACAGCGGCATACGCCCTTGGAGATATAAGCTCTGCTGCAAAAGAGGCGGTACCGGCACTGATTGCGGCACTGAAGGACAGCGATTCGGATGTCCGAAGAGCAGCGGCAGACGCTCTTGGGAAGATAGGCCCTGCTGCAAAACATGCAGTACCGGCACTGATTGCAGCG
>JAFCZU010000028.1 GCA_019314185.1 Deltaproteobacteria bacterium
CTTTCAATTAACTAAATCATAACCTTTTGATAGGATTGATAAGTTATTTTTTGGTTACAGTTCCACAGAGCGACATAGCATAGCTTTTTTACAAATTCATCAATAAAGGTGATTTCTCAAATGAAAGATTTTAACAGGATAATTAATTTGTTTAGAAAGAAAGTTTCTTTTGTTATTATAATTATGGCAGTAGAATTATTTATTATTCCGGCTATCATTCCGGATTTTTATCAAATTCAGGCCGCCAATATACAATTAAGCGATGTTCAGCTAATTCCTAAAAGTTTCAGCAGTTTATCTGAAATGGCCAGTCCCGCTGTAGTTAATATCAGAACGGTAAAAACAATAAAAGGCGGTGGACGGGTTTTTCAGCATTTTTCAAAAAGTCCCTTTGGCAAGGATGATCCCATGGAAGATTTTTTCAAAAAGTTTTTTGGAGAAAATCCACAACATGAGTTTAAACAGAGAAGTCTTGGTTCAGGGTTTATTATAGATAAAGACGGCTATATTGTAACGAACAATCATGTTATTGAAAACGCAGACAAAATCAAGGTAAAATTGAATAATGGCAAGGAATTTGACGCTGAAATAATTGGGCGCGATCCTAATACGGACCTTGCGCTTATCAGGATCAAGCCAATGTGTCATTTGCCTGTAGTAAAAATGGGAGATTCTGACGTATTGAAAGTGGGACAGTGGGTTATAGCAATAGGCAGTCCTTTTGGCTTGGAACATACTGTTACTGCCGGTATAGTCAGTGCTAAAGGACGTGTTATTGGTTCCGGCCCCTATGACGATTTTATACAGACAGATGCTTCAATAAATCCTGGAAACAGCGGCGGGCCGCTTATCAACATGAAAGGCGAGGTTGTTGGTATAAATACAGCCATTGTTGCCAGCGGACAGGGAATAGGTTTTGCAATTCCGATCAGCCTTGCAAAAGGAATCATTAATCAATTAAAAAAACATGGAGAAGTAACTCGTGGCTGGCTTGGAGTATCTATTCAGGATTTAAGTGATGACTTGGCAAAATACTACGGAGTTAAGAACAAAAAGGGTGTGCTGGTTGCAGATGTGTTTCCAGGTGACCCCGCAGATGAGGCGGGAATCAAGCCAAAGGATATTATCGTTGGAGTTAATGGGGAAAAAGTAGAAACCAGCAGAGACCTTACCAAGACAATCGCAAATTTCGGTGTTGGAGAGAAAGTAAAAATAAAACTATTGCGTAAAAACAGAACAAAAACAGTGACCGTTAAGATTGCAGAAAGGAAAGATTTAAAGGTTCTTGCCGGAAGATCCCAAAGAGAACAGGAGTATGAGCTTGGCATTCGAGTTTCAGAGTTAAGACCTGAGATAGCCCGTCAATTCAATATTACAGAGCACAAGGCGGTTGTCGTTATAGAAGTAATGCCAGACAGTAAGGCCGAATCAGCAGGTGTGCTTGCCGGAGATATTGTAAAGGAGATAAACCGGACAGGAATAAATACTGTGGAAGAATACAACAATACAATAAAAAAATATAAAAAAGGGGAATCTATTGAGTTGTTGATTAAAAGAATGAGTGTCGGATTTCTTGTTATCAAATTGGTTAAATAGGATGAATTCGTCAAGTGTTAGATGCTAAGTGTTAAGATGAAACATTTTAATTGATTATATCAAAGGGCTAATGCTTGAGACCTTTCGTAAATAGCATTTTTTGATTTTTAACGAAACAATTAAATAAGGATGCCGCATTTGCAGATTCTTTCTCCGGCAAAGATAAATCTGTTTTTACAAATTATCGGGAAAAGACAGGATGGCTATCATGATCTGTTTTCCCTTATGTGCTGCATCAGTCTTTACGATACTATTTCCCTTTCCTTTCAAGTCGATAGAACATCTGTTTCCTGCAACAATAAAATGGTTCCTGAGGATGAAACAAATCTAACTGTTAAAGCGGCAAATCTTTTTTTTAAGGCATTGAATAAAACAGAACATATCCATATTGACATAGACAAACAGATACCGGTCGGAGCAGGTCTCGGCGGCGGGAGTAGTAATGCAGCAGCAGTTCTTTCAGGATTAAACCGTTATTACGATTTTCCTTTTTCTACGAATCAACTTATATCGATGGGTATTGCAATTGGATCTGATGTTCCTTTTTTTATTTTCCGGAAACCGGCTTTAGTCTCCGGCATGGGTGAAAAGCTGGAAAGTTTCAATGGACTTGAGTCGTTACATATTTTATTGATTTATCCTGGCTTTAGTGTGTCAACCAAGGATATATACGGAAAATTGAATTTAGGATTGACAAAATGTAAAAATAAGAATAAAAATTATAGGTTTGAGAAGCAAAAATATAACGTAGCAGCTAATTTGTTCAACGATCTTGAAACAGTTGCTGCGTCAATATATCCTGATATTGTTTTGGCGCGAAAAGCGCTTTTAACGCATGGAGCCATGGGGGCTTTGATGTCTGGAAGTGGTTCCACAGTTTTTGGCCTTTTCTCAGATGTTGATAAGGTTCAGGAAGCTTATGATGCTCTTTCAGGTAATAACAGGTGGAAGTTATTTCGGGCTGAGATGCTGATTTAGTTAACAAAAGTGTCTGAAGTGAGCTAAAATCAGGGAGTGCTTTTTTGCGCAGCTATTTTTAACCCTGGCAAAAAGCGTAATCTACGCTAATGAAGTGACTAAAATTGTGGAATTCTGTTGATTTTAGGCACTTTAGTTATTCTGGGGCGTCGTCAAGTGGTAAGACACAGGACTTTGATTCCTGCATTCGGAGGTTCGAATCCTCCCGCCCCAGCCAGTTAAACAGTTTGTAGCTACTTAGATGGAAGGGCTGAAGGTTTTTAGGGAAAAGACTCACAAAACTCAATGATAACCTAAGCATTCAAGCGTACGATTTCCCGATACGATTTTTGATATTGCAGATGTATCAATATTCTTCAAACTACAGGCTAATAATCTGAGCAATACTAATTTAATGTTGGAATGATAGATTAAATGAAAAACTTTAAAATATTTACAGGCAATGCCAATTCCGTTTTTGCAAAAAAAGTATGTGATTATCTTAAAGTTTCGCTTGGCGGAGCCAAGGTTAAAAAATTCAGTGATGGTGAAGTACAGATTGAAATCGATGAGAATGTAAGGTCAAAGGATATTTTTATTATACAGCCAACCTGTCCGCCGGTTAATGACAATCTCATTGAGCTGCTTCTTATGATAGATGCTTTTAAACGTTCTTCGGCAAGAAGAATAACAGCGGTAATCCCTTATTATGGTTATGCTCGGCAAGATAAAAAGGTGGCGCCACGCGTTCCAATCAGCGCTAAACTTATTGCAGATCTGCTGACAGTGGCTGGAACCAACAGGGTAATCACTATGGATCTGCATGCTGTCCAAATTCAAGGGTTTTTCAATATTCCTGTTGACAACCTTTTTGCCGCTCCTGTGCTTCTTGAACACATAAAAAAAACTAATTCGCATAATGATCTTGTGATTGTCTCTCCGGATGCAGGAGGCGCTGAGAGGGCAAGAGCATTTGCAAAGCGTCTGAACGCAGGTCTTGCTATTATTGATAAACGCAGAGATGCACCCAATAAAGCAAAGGCTATGGCGGTAATAGGCGAGGTTGCAGGGAAAAATGCCTTTATTCTTGATGACATGGTTGATACTGCCGGCACTTTGATTGAAGCTGCAAACGCTATCATGGCTCAAGGCGCGAAAGAGGTTCACGCCATTTGTTCTCATCCTGTGCTGTCCGGTCAGGCGGTTGAACGGATAAACAGTTCCTCTCTATCAAGTCTGATCGTTACGGATACAATTCCATTAAAGGACAAGTCTGAAGCATGTAATAAAATAAAAGTTCTTTCTATCTCAAAATTGGTTGGAGAAGCGATAATGCGTAGCCATAGAGGTGATTCGGTTACATCTCTTTTTGTATAAAAGTAACTATTCAGCCGTAAATTCACTCCAGCACTATCTGCCGGAGCTACGGGGCAGGCACAGATAAATGCAGACAGGTTTAAATATAAAAAAACTACGAATTATTACAATCTTGGTGATAATTAGCATAGATCTGTGGCTGGATAATTAAAAAAGGTTTTTTAAGGAGGAGTTTTGGAATTAATTGAATTAAAAACAAATATTAGAACATCTGTTGGAAATGGTCCTGCTCGTGTTTTACGACGTAACAAACAGATACCTGCCGTACTTTATGGTCAGGGTACAGAAACGGTTTTGCTTTCAGTTGGCATGAAGGATCTTGAGTTGGCTTTAAAAGGAAGTTCTGCGAACCAGCTTCTTTTAAATCTTGTTATTCAGAATGGCAAGACACACACCAAAACAGCCATGATAAAGGAGTTGCAACTCCATCCGGTTTCGCGGAATTTTTTGCATGTCGATTTTTATGAAATTGTCATGGATCGTAAAATAAAGGTTAATATTCCTGTTGTAATAAAGGGAAAATCAGAGGGTGTCGAACAGGGGGGCATGCTGCAGATAATAAGACGCGAACTGGAAGTATTATGTTTGCCGCTCGAAATTCCAGAGAAAATCGAGATAGACATTACAGATCTCGGGATAGGAGATTCTGTGCATGTTAATGATATTTCACTGGAAGGTAAGACTGAAATTCAGGCAGATGTTAATTTTACAGTGCTGACAATACTTAGCCCAACAACAGCTGAAGAAGAAGTGTCCGAAGAAGAAGGTGTTGAAGCTGCTGAAGAAACTGCCGCTGAAGAAAAATCATCTGAAACCTCTGATGAAAAATAATTGAGTTTTTTCCATTTCACAGTGTGTTATTGTAATGAGGCCTTTGCAAAATAGTATTTTTCAAAGGTCTCGCTTTTTTTCACGATGACATGGAGCTTGCCCAAAAATTCTGCCGGAATATTACATTGGATTGAAATATGCTGCCCAAAAAAGCATGTCTGATAGTCGGGCTGGGGAATCCCGGCAGTCAATATGTTGAAACTCGCCATAATGCCGGCTTTATCGCTATCGATAAAATCGCGAACTCTTACTCTGTTCTGGTAGAAAAAAGCAAGTTTAATGCACTATATTGTCGCTGTCGCATAGAAAACATAGATGTTATCCTTGCAAAACCCATGGCATTTATGAATAAAAGCGGGCATCCTGTTCAACAAATCGCAGGATATTTCAAGATATCCTGTCAGGACATTCTAATTATTCATGATGACATTGACCTTGCTTTCGGAAGATTGCAAATAAAGGAAAGGGGCGGCTCCGGAGGGCACAAAGGTATTAAATCAATTATAGATGCTTTTGGCAGAGACGATTTTGCTCGCATTCGTATCGGCATCAGCCATGAGAATTTCAGAAACATATCCGGTGTTTCAAATTATGTTTTGAGCCGATTCAGTCCGGATGAGAGATTAATTCTTCCAAAGATAATTACAAGAACAAAAGATGCTGTTGTAACAATTCTGAGTAAGGGCATTAAAGAAGGCATGAATGTTTTTAACAAAAAAAACATCTTTTTATCGAGCCCTTAGTGCTTTTCGAAAATGTATCAATTGAAATGATTACTTTCAGCTCCTGTTGAATCCTGGAATAGTTTCGTTTTATAATATAAATAGCAGCAATAAGTTTCCAATATCGAGAATGAAAATTATTGAGTTGTTTGGCGCCAGCATAAATTCAGAGAACGGATACTACAACTTATTTGCAAACAGATATTTCATGAGTTCACCAAAAAAAATAGCTAACCGACAATGTGCCGGTTAGCCATTAAGGAGAAAAAACAGATAAAAATATTTGGTTGCTTATGATACTGCAAGCTTCTTGCCAGAATTGCAAATAGGCGCAATTTTTTTTAAAAAAGCCGTAGTCGTTGAAATTGTTAATCAATTTGTGTCTATAATTTAGAATAAAACTATTACATGATCCAGCTTATATCTTAATTAGTTTCCTTTTGGAAACTAATGAGTTTCCAAAAGGAAACTATCTCCGTAAAAAATGGAATTTTTTTATACATCAGATCTTTTTCCCGGGAAAAGAATTTTCTCTTTTCCCTGTTTTATTGAACACTGAACCTTTTCGAAGTGTAGATGCTGAGCATAAGACCCGCCGCGATTGTGAACCCGAGTATACGCTAAATTCGTCCGATGAAACGGAGCAGGCCATCTATAATGGTCAGGGGGTGAGGCGGGCATCCAGGGATGTAGAGATCAACCGGAAGCACGCTGCTTGCGCCGTTGTTCTGTTCGGGATGGCCAATATACGGGCCGCCGGAGATTGCGCATGCTCCGGTTGCGATCACTATCTTCGGGCTGGGAACCGCATCATATGTTTTCAGCAGGGCTTCCTTCATGTTGTTCGTCACAGGACCGGTGATAAGAAGGCCGTCGGCATGTCTCGGAGAAGCTACAAAATCAATGCCAAACCGTCCAAGATCCCATCCTATGGTTCCGAGGACATTTGTGTCTGCCTCACATCCATTGCACCCGCCGGTGCATACCTGGCGAAGTTTCAGGGAATGGCCAAAGAGGGAACGTGCTTTGTCTAAAAGGGCTTCAGGCTGTATCTTGGAACTTTTATCAGTGATAAGGCCGCTTCGTTTATTTGCAGCCAGCCTGTGTTCTCTTGAAAAGGTGATTACATGTTCGGCGCATATTTTTTCACACTTGCGGCAGAACAGACATTTTCCCATATCGATCAATGGTGATCGGGCAAGTGTTTGTCCGCTCTTTTGTTCCGGGATAGAAACAGCGTCCGTGGGGCATACATTCATGCATTCCCTGCAGCCTTGCCGGCACTTTCCAGCAATTACAGGACGTCCGGCATAACGAGCAGACAGCTCGGGAGCCGGTCCGTCAGGCCATGACATGGTGCGGTGTTTCTGTTTAAATCTTGTCTTTAAAATATCAAACATCTGTTTAACCTCATTTTTTACAAATCATGACCGCAATATGAGAGGTTGAAGCTTTTGTTGCAAAGCGGAAAATCGCTGATCTGCTCATTGCGCAGGCTAAGTGTAAGCCCGAACCAGTTGTGAAAGGATGGATCAACCACCTTGTAAAAGGAAAATTTTCCAAAGCTGTTCGTGCCTGCCACATGGCAGATCTCGCCGCGCCAGCCTTCTGTCAGTACAATAGCAGTCTTCCCGGGATTAAGTTTTCCGTTCCATGGGTTTGCGGGTATTCCGGCAGGCATCGATTCCAGAAGCGCGCGGACAATCGTTAAGCTCTCTTGCACTTCAAGCCAACGCAGATATGCGCGGGCAAAACAGTCTCCGGTGTTCCATGTAAACATGTTGACAGAGGTAAAATTGTAAATTTCGTATGGGTGCTGAACCCTTACATCACGTTCCAGTCCCGATGCTCTGGCAGCAAGACCGACCATACCGATTTCGGAGGCGGTTTTTTTTGAGACCCTTCCGGTGTTTTCGAGCCGCGCCAGAACCGATGGAGTATCGAACATCAGTTCAACAGCCGATGTAACATCCTTTTCAACATTGCTCAGACGTTTCAATAAGTCTTCTATTTGTTCCGAGGCAATATTCCAGGCTGTTCCTCCCGGTATGACAAGCCCTCTGCCGAATCTGTTGCCACATATTTCTGCGGTAATATTGAGGACGTCGCCGCGGATACGTCCGCAGTAACTCATCGTGGGCAGAAACCCTACATCTCCTGATAATGCGCCAAGATCTCCGATGTGGTTGGCGATTCGTTCGAGCTCTGCGGCAATAGCGCGGATCGTCTGTCCCCTCGCAGGAACTTTTATTCCGGCAAGCTTCTCTATCAAGCTGCAACCGGCAATCATGTGGCCAATGGTGCTGTCTCCGCAAAGAGTCTCGATGTAATGGTCAGTTCTTGCATTCGGCCCTCCAATTAGCGCCCGTTCCACTCCGCGATGCTGGTATCCAAGCGCTATCTCGAGATGATAAACAGTTTCTCCATGGCACTGGAAACGAAAATGGCCTGGCTCGATGATTCCCGCATGAACAGGTCCAACCGCGACTTCATGGACTTCCTCACCCTGCATGGTGAAAAAATCTTTAATACTCGCCGCAGGTTTGTATGGGCCATACTTATGGCCGGCAGAGTGGAACCGAATCGGCTTTAACCATGGGTGATTTTTGGGTACAATGTTACACTGTTCACAGATTTCCCGTTCGAACAGGTGTGCCTGGGGACATTCCCGCGTGAAAGAGGGATAGGAGCCTTCAACAATGGAAGATATTACTCTCAGACTGCCGGTTTCGTCATCCGCAAGCACGCAGATCAATTTAATGCTTCTTTCTTCGGCAGGAATGCCGAAAAACGCTGCAATACGGTTGCCTTTGGAAACTCTGTCAATAACGGTATTGCGAAAACTGGTGATTCCAACAACAGGGCAGTTTGCCGTATCAAAAGCGTCTTCGACGCATACATTTAATATTTCATTTCTGGAAATTTGCATCATTGTACTCCAAGACACAAGGTGATCCCGTGCAGAATCTTTGACAACCAGGGGGGCATATACAGCCCAAGAATCAGACCCCCGGTTCCAAACACTGCAAGTGGAATGACCGACCATGCCGGTTCCGAACTGCGGGATGGTGCGAGGCTTTTTTCGGAAAAACCAGCGCAGTTGTCTTCAGATGGACGCGAAAATACCATGGGAAGAATCTTTGCGGACAGGGCGGCAAAAATAATTCCCAGGAAAAGAAGGTAGATTACTGCAATCCAGTAACGACCTGAGTCGATCATAGCGCCCAATATGGTGAGTTCGCTTAAAAAAGTCCCGAATGGCGGTGAACCTATGATGGCCACTCCGCCTGCAAGCCAGAGGAGGGCGGTCAGCGGCCGCGTATAGATCAATCCGCGCACCCTGTCTGACTCTTTGGTCTTGTAAGCTGTCATGATATTGCCTGCCGCCATGAAAAGCAGCGCCTTTGTCAGTGAATGGTTGATCGCATGAAACATGCTTCCAAAGACACCGATTCCGCCTATTCCAACGCCCAGGGCAATTATGCCCATATGTTCCACGCTTGAGTAGGCAAGCATCCGCTTGAAATCAGGCTGACCGATAATGAAAACAGCGGCAAAGATTAGTGATATTAGACCAAGCAGGACAAAGAGGCCGCGGCTTGTCGATCCCAGCCCGGCAGCAATCATGATTGTGTGTACGCGCAGCAGGACAAGAAACGCGCAGTTAAGAAGCGCCCCGGAAAGCAGCGCTGAAACGGCGGAAGGGGCTTCGCTATGAGCATCTGGAAGCCAGTTGTGCATGGGGGCAAGGCCCATCTTGGTTCCGTAACCCACAAGACAGAAGACAAAAGCAGCCTTGAGCCACACAGGGTTAAGTTCCTTTGCATGAATTGTGAGATCGTTCAGTGACAAATGAACTCCATGCGCACCGACATTTGAGCCTGCAACGACTATAAAGAAGTTACCAAGCATGGCAAGAGCTATCCCCACGGAGCAGATCAGCAGATATTTCCAGACAGCCTCCAAACTTCGATGATGCCGGTGGTAATAAATAAGGGGTGCGCTGGAAAGAGTTGTAGCCTCTATGGCAACCCACATCAATCCAAGATGGCGGCTTACCGTTACCAATGTCATGGTCGACAGGAAGAGAAGCAGGCAGCCTGTAAAAATACTGTTATTACTGTTTTTAAAGAGAATGTCCTCTTTAAGATCCTTTCTGCTCTCCATATCCTCAACACCCATATAGCCGAAAACATATATCGATGAACCGAGAAAGAGCAGGCTGACAATGGACAGGAAGAGAAGCCCTGTATCGTCCAGTCCTATCCAGCTTGATGTGATCGGTAGAGGCCGATGAAGCCAGCACCATACAACCATAATAAAGTGCAGCAGGCCGATTATCCAGAGTATATGGCGGCAGACAGCAACTCTGCGGGAAACCAGACAGAATCCTCCCGCAAGACCAGGTATTAGAAAAAGTGATAATATTACAATCATAAGTCCCTCAAGACAGAAAGCCGATCAGTATCGATATGATCGAACTCGCGGCTGATATGAAAGATAGCAACACCCATGATAAAGACTCCGACAAAGAGATCCAGCAGCACGCTCAATTCCACGATAAACGGTTCATTGACAGCCATGGCCATGCCGAACGCGTAAATTCCGTTTTCCATAACCATATAACCCAGTACCTGGGTGACCGCTTTCCTGCGGGCAATGATGATAAACAGGCCGGAGAAAACGGTAAACATGGATACGGGAAGAAAAAAGTTTTCAAGACCCGCGTGGGAGAGAACAAGCGGTCTTGAAATAAGAAAACTTATGCCTAAAAGAGCAGCGCCGATCATAAGAGACAATGTGTACCCTACTATCGGATCAAGTTCCCGTGAAATTTCCACCTTTGATGTTACCCGGCTCAGCATCCATGGAAGCGCACCTGCTTTTACTATAATGTTGATGACAAGCATAATAACGAGGTGAAGATCCATTTGGTGGCTGTGAGTCACCCAGGCAAGCGCTGTGAGAAGCACCGCCTGCATCGCCAGAATCCTGATGCAGGGTATCAGGCGGCTCGAACTGAGCAGCCTGAAGTTGAGCAGTATAAGCAGCACAATCAGAAAATCAAATAGTTCATTCATATCTTCTACCTTATTACCAGAACAAGACCGATTAATGACAAAATCGTTGCACCCACCAATAGCTGTGGCACTCTTATCAGCCGAAGCCTGGCCATAACGGATTCAACTATCCCCACAACCGCCACAACAATGAGCAAAGCACAGAGTCCTGCCGATAGAGATGCCCAGGTATTTCCGAAATTAAACGGCACAATAAGACCCGCAATTAGGGAACTATATACCCATAATTTCATGGCGGATCCGTACTCGATAAAAGCAAGATCAGGCCCGCAGTGATCCAGAACCATTACCTCATGAACCATGGTCAGCTCAAGGTGCGTGTTTGGATCGTCAAAGGGAAACCTGGAATTCTCAGCAAGGAGTACAATGAACATTGCCGCCGCAAGAACAAAGCGTGTTCCAGCCTGCATGGATGTGAAGATCCCAACCATGGATGTCTCGCCGCTCAAGGCGCTCAAAGCGCAAAGGCAAAGCAACATAGCAGGCTCGGCCAGCATAGAGAACTGGACTTCGCGACTTGCCCCCATTCCCTCAAAGGCTGATCCGGTATCCATCGCCCCGAGAACCGTGGTAAATCGAGAAAGGCCGAACAAATAGGCCAGCATCACTATATCGCCTGGAAAGGCAAACATGCCCGGTATCCTGCCAAAAGGAACAAGCATAACCGCTATAAGACCAACTGCAACGCTGACAGGAGGAGATACCCTGAATATCCAAGTAGTTGTCCTGCTGTACACAGCGCCTTTTCTTAGAAGCTTTCCGATATCAAAATACATCTGCAGAACAGGTTTTCCATTCCTGCCGGCAAAGAAAGCCTTTACCTTGTTTATAATTCCGGGAATCAGCGGACAAAAAACAATGGCTGCGACAACATGAATAATAACCGTATATTCCATAAAACAAATCCCATCTAACTGTTCAAATTATTAGCAAAAGCTTTCCACCTGAGTAGTTACAATTCCATTAAAGTATCCAGACCAGTAATGATAGCAATGTCAATACAATATAGAGGATATATAGCTGGTTATATCCGCGTTGCAGCCAATGCAGACTCGAAGCCACCCATGTAATTGCGGCAAATACGGGAGCATATATATATCGCACGAAAACGTCATCAGTGTGGGTTTCAATAGAAGCTGATACAGGGAAGAGTCCCTCTGGAGAATGCAAATGTTTTTTCGGCTGCAGCACCACCCTGTACATATTCGTTATGGGATCTGCAAAAGATGATGCGGTGTATTGCATCCGCGTTGTGGGCGAAGTATACCCGCAATCCCATGTAACACCTTCAGATACGTTTCTTTTGCGCAGCATCCATCTTCGGACAAATATCAATATGGCTGTAATACATACTATGCCGATACCGATCATGCTTACCATATAGAGAGGAGCAATCGCCGAATTCAGCGCAGATTCAGTCATGGACGGGTCTCCAGTGACAATCTCAATGGCAGGCCGGATAAACCTGATCACAAAAGGGCTTCCGATTCCAAGGAAGACACACAGGGCTGAAAGAATCATCATGGGTATTCCCATGGATATTCCCGACTCCTTTGCCGCCGCAGCTTCACGGGTACGCGGCTCTCCAAGAAATACGATTCCCACAGCCTTTGAAAAACAGGCAACGGCAAGTCCTCCGATCAACGCAAGAGCGCTGATCACTATAATGCTTCCCAGTACATCGAATGACCCTCTGCTACCATACAGGGATGCAAACGAACCAAGATAAATGAGAAATTCGCTGACAAAACCGTTTAACGGAGGCAGCGCACATATTGCGGCTGAAGCCAGCAGAAATGTAGTTCCTGTAACAGGCATACGCTTCATCAAACCACCCATCTTTTCAATATCAAGAGTGTGTGTTGCATGCAGTACAGAACCGGCTCCGAGAAACAGCAGGCTTTTAAACACCGCATGGTTCAGCACATGCAGCAGACCGCCCGTAATTCCCAGAACACCTGCAACAGGGTGTCCAGTACTCAGGCCGAGAAAACCAAGCCCCAGCCCTATAGCAATAATTCCAATATTTTCTACACTGTGGTATGCAAGCAACCTTTTCAGGTCGTGCTGGGCCAGGGCAAACAACACCCCGACCACGCCGGTTACGACGCCCACACAAATCAGACTCCATCCCCATATCATCTGCGGTGCTCCAAGCAGAAAACATATTCTGAGAATTCCATAAATTCCTGTTTTGATCATCACACCACTCATCACCGCCGAAACATGTGACGGAGCAGAAGGGTGTGCTTCAGGCAGCCACACATGGAAAGGCAGAAAACCTGCTTTTGTTCCGAAACCTGCCATTGCCAAAACAAAAATTATTACGCTGCCGGCACCGGAAACATTCACCACATCGAAATCAAAAGAGTGGTTTGTTCCCATCATGATAAACATCACAAGCAGGCAGGCTGTTCCGAGGTGAGCGGCCACAAGATAGATCCAGCCTGCCCTCAACACCTCAGGCCGCTCCGATTCGAAGATGACGAGAAAAAATGATGAAAGAGACATGATTTCCCAGATTATCAGAAAAAGCACTCCGTTCCATGCGGTTGTCAGCAGCAACATGCTTGCGACAAGGATCATGAAAAGAGACCAGGCTGCGCCGAGATTCTTTTTTCCGGCATAAGCATCCATGTAACGCCCACCATACACCGCAACGACTGCTGAAATCAGACTTATAACAGCACTAAAATAGGCTGACAAAGGATCCATTTTCAGATGTAATGTGCCCATCTGAAAATTCCATGGCAGAACAAAGTCCCAGCCCCTTCCCTGGATTGCGGTTAGGCTTCCGGCAAGCGCGATAACTGCCCCTGCAGCAGAGAAAGCCGGCCCTATAATGTTTGCCCTGTGGCTGCGACCCATCAGCGGCAACAAAACGGCGCCGGCGAAAAGCACAATGATTGCAACAAGAAATAATATCATAGACCGGTTGCTCGTTTCCCGGCACAGCCGGATTTATGCCCTGCAAGAGAATGTTCGAAATCCTCTGCCGCGGACAGTATCTCTTCCCGTGTGGTCTGATTTTCAACTGTCTTTGCAAATTCTCCTTTGCGTAAAGCGAAGGAAAGCTTTGACAGCAGTTGAAGGTGTGCTCGTGACGAAGGACTCACAATGGTAAAAAGTGTGTGAACCGACCTGCCGTCGATTGCGTTGAAGTCGATGAGGTTTTCGAGAAAACAGAGTGAAACCAAAGGCTGGACAATGTGCATAACAATAGGATTGCGAGTATGGGGAATTGCAATACCGTTTCCAACGCCGGTAGAGCCCATGGACTCCCTGGCGAGAAGAACCTGCAGCAAAAAATCTCGATCCACCTCGTCCGGAAGGGACATGAGTCCGATCACCTGTTCCAATACTGTCCGCACATCATTGCCATTTACCCTATAAAAAATGCCGCCTTTCCGCAGAGATTCATGGAGCGGCGGAACATTAACATCTTCATCCTCTATGAGAATATCCGGTGAAACCGGGATTTTGTTGACGATCGACCATTCAAGAACCTCTGCACGATTGAAACGATACTGAGCGCCTACCTTGTGTCCCGGAAGCTGGCTCCTGGAGATCCAGCGATACACAGTTTTTTCAGATACTTCCAGCAAAGCGGCGACCTGTTTGACACCTAATTTCATTACACCCCCAAAATTCTCTTGAGTTGGCCAAATTGATAACTTATTGGACAAACATAGACATATGTGTAAGGTTGTCCGAAGTTTTTGTCAAACCATTTTATTAAAAAGTTGAGCGCAGCCATTAAAACACGGCAACATTCTTGTAATGATCTCACCATCACTCTCAATCAGCCTGTTATATAATTTTGGTTGCCGGAACTCACACGAAACAAAAAATCCGTTGTAGATATAAAAATGATGGCTTCGTAAAAAGTCTTTTGTGAAGTAAACAAAATCGACTTTTTACGAAGCCATCAAAAATAAAGGAGGAAAGAATAAAGAAAAAATGAAATCAAAAAATTGAATCTGCGTTTGGTTTGACCCTGAAAGGAATTGTTTTGCTTGAAGCCGTACATGTTAAAAGTTGAAAAACTACTTTTTACAAAATGCGTCAATCAATTGATATGATAGTTAAATATTTTATTTTAACACCTAACACTTGATGAATTCAACTTTTTACGAATTCATCAAGACTACAACATCCCATACTTATTTAATTTTTTATTAAGACCGCTTTTCCCTACACCAAGCAGCTCAGCAGCCTGAGACTGAACATTGTTTGTCAGCTTCAAAGCTCTTTTAATCATCATTTTTTCAATCATTGTAACTGTTTCATATAATTGTGCATCTTGGGGAATGCCATCAAGAATTCGGTCATCATGAACACTATTCCTGAAATCCTTTGGAAGATCTGACGCCTTAATCTTATCATCAGGACATAAAACCATGGCACGCTCAATAACGTTCTCGAGCTCACGAATATTGCCCTGCCAGTTATATTCATAAAACAGTCTTTCAACTTCCTGATCAAGACCCCTGACAGGTATATCAGACCTGCGTTCATCCGAATATTTATTTATAAAGTGGCTAACAAGAATGTTGATATCCTCCTTGCGTTGTCTCAGTTCTGGCAGAACAATACGAACTACATTTAATCTGTAATACAAATCTTCCCTGAAACGCCCCTGTTCGACCTCATTTTTCAACTTTTTATTTGTGGCTGCAATAATGCGGATATTAACCGAAATTGGCTTGACTCCTCCAACCCTTTCAAAACTCTTTTCCTGAATGATGCGTAAAAGCTTTACCTGAAGGCCCTGAGAAAGCTCGCCAATTTCATCAAGGAACAGCGTTCCTCCATCAGCCAGTTCAAACCGCCCCTTCTTCATAGCAACAGCGCCTGTAAATGCCCCTTTTTCATGCCCAAAAAGTTCGCTTTCAAGAAGACTTTCAGCAAGAGCGCTGCAATTTACGGCAATAAAAGGCCGACCTCGCCGCAGACTGTTAAAATGAATAGATTTTGCCACAAGCTCCTTGCCGGTACCGCTTTCTCCTTCGATCAATACAGTAGCATTAGTCGGAGCAACTTTTCGTATTGTTTCAAAAACATCCTGCATTATTTTGCTTTTTCCTATAATGTTTCCAAAACTGTATTTCGCTTCAACAGCATTACGAAGATATCTGTTTTCTTTAATCACCCGGTACGTTATAATGGCTTTGTTTACATAAAGAACCAGCCTCTCATTATCAAACGGCTTGAGTATATAATTATCAGCGCCCTTCTGCATCGCCAGCACCGCCTTTTCAACTGTGCCGTATGCTGTCATCATTATAACAGGAAGGTCACCATGGAAGGCATTTTCATATCCGTAAGCACCAGATCAACATCTGAATTTTTCAGAATTTCAAGCGCCTCACGACCGCTGAAAGCAGTTAGCGTTTCAAAACCTTCTTCTTCCAAAACAGCGCTTAATACAGGTGGATAATTTTTTTCATCATCTACAATCAGAATGGTTTCCATT
>JAFCZU010000261.1 GCA_019314185.1 Deltaproteobacteria bacterium
AATAACACGCTTTTATTATTCACGCAAGCCAATAAATAACAAACTTGCAAAAAGTTCAAAACTGTTATTTACGAAATTAATAATCCTATTGTTTTTTGTAACTATTCAGTCTAAACAGCTTCAACCTGACTACGTGAGCAGTTTACAATTCTTAATATTCTGTGATTTCTTTGTGTTTAAACTTATCTGCGTTTATCTGTGTAAATCTGTGGCTGAATAATTACTGTTTTTTTAGTAAAAAATCATCTATTCCGTTGCTTATGGCTTTTGTTAGATCAGCCAACACTTTTGCATCAAGCATTTTTTTCTCTTCCAAAGGATTGGTAAGATATCCAGTTTCTATAAGTATTGCCGGCATATCCACCCCTGACAGCACAATCAGCGGCATCCCTTCAATCCGGGTTTCAATATGTTTTATTTTTTTATTTAGATGGTGTTGCATCAATTTTGCCAAAACTTTGCTGGCTGGTTTATGCCTTTTTTGCAAATCATCCCAGGGAATCAGATCATGGCTGTTTTTAAGTTTTTCCTTGTCAGCAGTCTCATTCAATAATGCTTGTGATATCTCCTTATAATAATAAACGCTCATGCCGCCTGCCTGATGCAGAAAACTGCCGCCCGCATGAATGCTAATGAACAGATCAGCTTCTTTATGGTTGGCCAGGGCGGTTCTTTCGGAAATAGCAACCAGGTAATCATCTGTTCGGGTTAGAAATACTCTGTATTTATCTCTGAGTTCGGAAGCAAGCATACGGGCAAGGGTTAATGCAACTGTTTTTTCGTATGTTCCCTCAGGCCCATGCGCGCCAGTGTCATGTCCACCATGCCCGGGATCTAAAACAACGATTTTTTTATGCTTGTCAAAAAACAGCTCTTTTGCTTTCACATTTACAGATGCTATGCAAAGATAGATAATAATAAGAAGAAATAATAGTATAAAACGACTTTTTATTAGATAATAGTTGTTAATTACCAGCATATTGTTTATTTCTCAATTTTTGAGTTTTATGATCCCATCAATTTTTCTTGACACTCATAGTAATTAATATTATTTTTATTGTTTGTACAATAATTATTTTATAGCTTTTTCTCCAACAATTTTAACATATTTATATATAACCCAAGTTAAACGATTTATTGCTAAGATATATGGATATGCCTAAGATTTTTTCGGATTCTTGACGCGTAACAGATCGATGCGGATCGAACAAAAAATCGCTCAATTCAGGTATAAGGTAAAGATGCGAGAGTGGCGGAATTGGTAGACGCACTGGACTTAGGATCCAGCTCTGGCAACAGAATGGGAGTTCAAGTCTCCCCTCTCGCACCAAATCTTCTCTAAATATTAATATTATTTTTGAAAAGGAAAATTATGGAAGTAACCGTAGAAAATTTGAGTTCTGTAAAAAAGATATTGCACATTGAAATCCCTGAAGATGTAGTTGCTCATGAGCTGAACCTGGCTTATAAAGATTTAAAGAAAACAGCAAAAATAAAAGGTTACCGCCCTGGAAAGGCGCCCCGCAGTGTTTTGGAAAGATTATTTAAGAAAAGTGTTCATTCTGATGTTTCTTCTAAATTGCTTCAAGACTCACTTGTAGATGTAGTCAAGGAAAAGGATTTAAAAATTGTTGGAGCTCCCCAAATTGATCCGCCTGAGCTTGATGCAAAAGGACCTTATAAATATGATGCCACTGTCGAAGTAACTCCTGAAATCGGTGATATTGATTTTAAAGGATTAAATCTTAAAAAAACAGCATACAAGATAAGTGATGAGGAAATTAATGCGCAGCTTAAAATGCTTCAAAAAAATCTGGCGCAGTTAAAGACGGTTGAGGAAAATCGATTATTAAAAGAAGGGGACTTTGCCCTGATAGATTATGAAGGTTTTAAAAATGGAAAACCGTTTGATGAAACACAAAAAACAGAAAACTTTACTTTGGAAATCGGAAAAGGTAAGATTGTAAAGGAATTTGATGAACAATTGGTTGGCATGGAAAAAGGTGATATTAGAGAAATTAATATACATTTTCCTGAAGATTATTTTAATAAAAATCTGGCTGACATTGACATATCATTTCAGGTAAAACTAAATGGAATAAGAGAAGAGGTGCTTCCTGAAATCAATGATGATTTCGCAAAGGAGCTTGGTGAGTACAAAACATTAACTGGATTAAAAGGTGTGATAACAGACAACCTGAAGCAGGGTTATGATAAAAGAACGGAACAGGAACTAAACGAACAGATTTTCTCCGCATTAATAGCAAAAAAGGATTTTGAAGTTCCTGACGCAATGGTAGAATATGAATTGGAAAATATTATTTCAGATATTGAAAGGTCGTTTGCTTACAACAACAAATCAATGGAAGAAATGGGGATTACAAAAGAAAGTATTAAGGAAAAGTATCGTGATACTGCTGTCAAGCAGGTTGAACGGCACCTTATATTAAACAAACTCATTGACCAAGAAAAGTTGAAAGTTTCCGATGAAGAAATTGAAGAGGGTTTCAAAGATATGTCAAAAACTTTCAGCAAGCCTCTTGATGAAATAAAAACTTTTTATAATCAAAACAATAATAAGCTTGATTTGTTTAAAAACACCATTCTTGAAAAACAGGTTATCAAGCTTATTATTAATAATAGCAATGTTGAAAATATTGAAGCAAACAAGGAAAATGTCGCAGGATTAAAGTAATTATTAAACATAAAATGAGCGATTAGCTAATTATACAAATGCATATTTTATAAGAGCCAACGGCTAATTGCTAAGAGCTAATAGCTCAACTTAGATTAAAGTAATTTACTGTTTTACCGAAACAACTAATCAAAGGAGATAATTTGTGCCGCTTATACCAATGGTCATAGAACAGAGCAGTCGAGGGGAACGAGCATATGATATTTATTCAAGGCTTCTTAAAGACAGGATAATTTTTTTCGGTTCTGCCATGAATGATGAAGTTGCAAATCTTTTAATCGCACAGCTTTTGTTCCTTGAATCTGATGATCCTGACAAGGATATAAATATTTATATTAACTCGCCTGGCGGAGTTGTAACAGCTGGTCTCGCCGTATATGACACACTCCAGTATATTAAACCGGATATCGCCACGGTATGTATTGGACAGGCTGCCAGCATGGGAGCGGTTTTGCTCGCTGCAGGCACAAAAGGGAAACGATATTCCCTACCCCACTCAAGGATTTTAATTCATCAGCCAATGGGCGGATTTCAGGGACAGGCTTCTGATATTGCTATACAGGCCAAGGAAATTCTTCGCATGAAAGAAACTCTAAATGATATATTGGTGTTGAACACAAGCAAAGATTTAGAACAAATACGCATCGATACTGACCGCGATTTTTTTATGTCAGGTGAAGAAGCAAAAGAATATGGAATAATAGATCATGTAATCACCAACAGAAACGATCTTGATAAAACAAAAAAGATGGAGGCGTAAAATGGCAAAAAAAAGGGAGTCAAAAGATAATCTTTTCTGCTCATTTTGCGGTAAAAATCAGAAAGAGGTTAACAAACTGATTGCCGGTCCTGCTGTCTATATCTGTGATGAATGCATCCAGCTATGCAGCGAAATAATAGACGAAGAAACAGAAAAAGACTCAAAGGAAGTTGAGCATTCCTTTACCCCTAAAGACATTAAGAAAATGCTCGATGATTACGTGATTGAACAGGATCAGGCCAAAAAGACATTAGCCGTTGCTGTTTATAACCATTATAAGAGACTTGAATCTTCGGTCGGCACTGGAGATGTTGAAATCCAGAAAAGCAATATTCTTATAATAGGGCCTACTGGATGCGGAAAGACTTTGCTGGCACAGACTCTTGCCAGATTTTTAAATGTTCCATTTACAATAGCAGATGCTACGAGCTTAACTGAAGCCGGTTATGTTGGCGAGGATGTTGAAAATATCATACTTTCCCTGCTCCAGAATGCAGATTATGATGTGGAAAAAGCAAAGCGCGGCATTGTTTACATTGATGAAATTGACAAGATTGCCTTAAAATCTGACAATCCGTCTATTACGCGTGATGTTTCAGGAGAAGGTGTACAGCAAGCGCTGTTAAAGATTATTGAAGGAACCACTGCCAGTGTTCCCCCCAAAGGCGGCAGAAAGCATCCTCAACAGGATTTTGTCAAGATTGATACTTCAAATATACTTTTTATCTGCGGCGGGACATTTACCGGATTAGATAGAATAATAAAGCAACGTCTCGAATCCAGAGTTATGGGTTTTGGCGCCAAAATAGCCAAACGGAAAGATAAAGATATCGGTAAAATCTTGAAAAAAATTCAACCTGAAGATCTGATCAGATACGGATTGATTCCTGAATTTCTTGGCCGTCTCCCTGTCATCGCTACGCTTAATGAATTAAACCAGTCATCTTTGACAAAAATATTGCAGGAGCCTAAAAATGCTCTTCTCAAGCAGTTTAAAAAATTATTTGAGATTGAGGGGGTTACTCTAAGATTAACAGACGGTGCACTTTCCGCCATTTCCGAAGAAGCTTTAAAACGAAAATCAGGCGCCAGAGCTCTTCGCTCAATTATGGAAAACTGCCTTCTGGACATCATGTATGAGCTTCCTTCCATTAAAAATGTTAAAGAATGTATAATAGGCAAAGATGTTGTGTTAAATAAAGAAGACCCTATCGTATTATACGAACAGACAAAAAAACAGGCACAGGCGTAATGTAAAATAAGCAATTAGCTCTTAGCCGTTAGCTTTTAGCTATTAGTCAAACACATATCACATAAGATGAGCTATTAGCAGTCAGCCGTTAGCTTTTAGCTAACAGCTAATGGCTTAACACACAGGTAACCTATGATTAACTTTCCAAAAATATTCAAGGAAGATAAACCGACGCCGTCAAATTTCGTGCTTCCCCTTCTGCCGTTAAGAGATATTGTAGTTTTCCCCCATATGGTTGCTCCTCTTTTCGTTGGGCGCACTAAATCTGTTCACGCCCTTGCTGATGCGATGAATAAGGACAAAAAGGTTTTTCTTGCCACGCAGAAAAAAATTGAGATTAACAACCCAAGGGTAAAAGATATTTGTACAATTGGAACCGTTGGAAATGTGCTTCAGCTTTTGCGGCTACCTGATGGCACAGTAAAAGCATTGGTTGAAGGAATATCCAGAGCCGCAGTTGTCCGTTATTTAAAGAATGAAGACTTTTTGCAAGTTGAACTGGAAACTCTGATTGAACCTGAAATATCGGCTGCCGAATCTGTAGCTCTCAGCAGAGCTGTAATAGAAAGTTTTGAGAACTATGCCAAAGTCAATAAAAATATATCAAAAAATCTGCTTAGCAATCTCACAGCCATCTCAAATCCTTCGCAGTTAGCAGATACTGTGACAACCCATTTTTCTTTTAAAATAAAAGACAAACAGCGTCTTTTGGAAACAATGTCGCCGACCAAACGACTTGCTTTTCTGCTTGATCTGATAAAAATGGAAATCGATGTTTTCAAGATGGATCAAAAAATAAAAGGTCGCGTCAAGAAACAGATGGAAAAGACTCAGAAGAGTTATTATCTAAATGAACAGATAAGGGCTATTAAAAAGGAGATGGGGACTGAAGAAGGCCCAGGCGCTGAATTAAAGGAGCTCGAAAAACAAATAAAGCGAAAAAGGATGTCAAAAGAGGGAGCAGGAAAAGTAAGACAGGAATTTAAAAAACTCAAAATGATGACGCCCATGTCTGCAGAAGCAACGGTAGTCAGAAATTATATTGAATGGCTAATCAGCCTGCCATGGTTTGAACGCAGCAAAGTGCGTAACAATATAGAGGAAGCAGAAAAAATACTGAATGAGGATCATTACGGACTTGAAAAACCAAAAGAACGGATATTGGAATATCTTGCTGTTCAGGTACTGGTCAAAAAAATCCGTGGTCCGATACTATGTTTTGTCGGGCCTCCTGGCGTTGGAAAGACCTCCCTGGCAAAGTCTGTTGCACGAGCAACCGGAAGAAAATTTATCCGTCTTTCACTTGGAGGAGTCAGGGATGAGGCTGAAATCCGCGGGCATAGACGCACCTATATAGGCGCAATGCCAGGTAAGGTAATCCAGTCTTTAAAAAAGGCAGGTGTGAACAATCCTGTGTTTTGTCTTGATGAAGTGGATAAGATGAGCATGGATTTCAGGGGTGATCCATCTGCAGCGCTTCTCGAAGTTCTAGATCCCGAACAAAACTATAGCTTTAATGACCATTATCTTGATATTGATTACGATCTTTCCGATATATTTTTTATCACAACAGCCAATACACTACCTGAAATACCGCTTCCGTTACAGGACAGAATGGAAATTATCCGTCTTGCAGGTTATACAGAGTATGAAAAGTATAATATTGCCAAAGAATTTCTTGTTGATAAACAGATTAAAGCAAACGGGCTTGAAGAAAAAGATGTTCGGTTTTCCAAGAATGCTATATTAACCATCGTGAATAGGTATACTCGTGAATCTGGTGTTAGAAATTTAGAGCGCGAGATTGCTTCCATATGCCGGAAAATTGCCCGTGAAGTTGTAAAAAGTAAAACCATTGGCAGGTTAAATGTAACATCAAAATCTGTTACTAAATTTTTAGGCCCTCCCCGCTTCAAAGTCAGCCAGATCGATGATAAGGATCAAATCGGTCTTGTTACAGGACTTGCCTGGACACAGGTCGGTGGTGAACTGCTTTGCATTGAAACCCTGATTATGCCTGGTAAGGGAGTGCTGATCACGACAGGCAAGCTGGGAGATGTGATGAAAGAATCTGCTCAAGCTGCTGTAAGCTATGTCCGCTCACGAGCAAAGCGCCTTATGATTGAGGACAAGTTTTACAAAAAATATGATATTCATATACATGTGCCGGAAGGCGCTATTCCAAAAGATGGCCCCTCTGCCGGCATTACGATATGTACATCCATTGTGTCGGCTCTCACAAAGAAGCCTGTTCACCGTGATATTGCCATGACAGGTGAAATAACATTGCGCGGCCGCATTCTTCCTATCGGAGGATTAAAGGAAAAAATTCTGGCTGCTCATAGAGGGGGGATTAAAAAGGTTATTATTCCAAAAGAGAACGAAAAAGATATCAAGGACATACCTCCTTTAATATTAAAACAGATAGATATAATTCCAGTGGAACACATGGATGACGTCTTGTCCCATGCATTAATCCTGACCAATGGAGACACTCTGTTTAATGAAGAGGATATCTCTTATGGAATAATGCCAGAGAAAATAGAACACAGGACAGCTTTAATTTAACCTAAATGGAGCGATTTTTTACTCGATCTGCACCGATCTCTTGCGCATAAAGGCTTCGCAAAAAATCGCTCAACTTAGGTTTAAGCTTGACATTATTTTATTATACTGTTAATAATACGTTTTTCCCGATGAGCAATTTATAGGTCGGGAATTTTTTTATTGAAGTCTCCGGGCGGGTAGCTCAGTTGGGAGAGCATCGGCCTTACAAGCCGAGGGTCACAGGTTCAAGCCCTGTTCCGCCTACCACAAAATTTATTCAGCGTTAAGCATTTCATCTTGGGGGTGTAGCTCAGATTGGTTAGAGCGCCGGCCTGTCAAGCCGGAGGTCACGAGTTCAAGTCTCGCCACTCCCGCCACAAATATCAAAGGGTTGCATTTCATCTTTTCGGGCTTTCAGCCAATTTGCAAATTCGATATCTCTTA
>JAFCZU010000029.1 GCA_019314185.1 Deltaproteobacteria bacterium
ATATGCTCTTAAGACACTTACAAAACAAGAATTCCTCCAGTTATTGGGGCGGGGCGCTGGAAGCCGCTATCAACTTGTATTTTGAGATAATAAGAAAGGAATGAAGACGCTGGTAAATATTGAAATTTCGATTTTTAACACTCACATGCGCTGACCAAAATTAATGGGTAAAAATAGAAGAGGATGTGCAGGAGACTTTCTAAAACAGCAAATTGACGAAGGAAGCAACCTTTCTTTTGTATCAGCATATTTTACGATTTATGCGTATCAGCGGTTGAAGGACAGGCTTGATAATATTGAGTCACTTGTATTTCTGTTTGGCGAACCGACTTTTATTAAAACAATCGACCCATATAAAACAGATAAAAAAGAATTTAAAATTGAAGATGACAAACTGGTAATTTCTCTTGAAAGCAGATTGCAGCAAAAATCAATAGCAAAAGAGTGTGGCGAGTGGATAAGATATAAGGTAAATATCAGATCAATGGTAAAGCCAAACTTTTTGCATGGCAAAATGTATCATGTAAAAAACAGCAATGGTGTTCAAAAAGCAATCCTTGGAAGCTCAAATTTCACTGTAAACGGCCTGGGTCTCGCAGGCAGCCCGAATATTGAACTCAATATGGAAGTAACCGATGATAGAGACAGGACTGATTTGTTAAACTGGTTTGAAGAAATCTGGAATGATGATACCGGCCTTGTGGAGGATGTGAAAGATGAAGTCCTTAAATATATTGAGCAGCTCTACATAGAAAACGAGCCGGAATTTATATATTTTAAAACACTTTACCATCTTTTTGAAAAGTTTTTATCAGAGCAAAAACAAGGCGGACTTCTTAATGAGAATACAGGTTTTTTTGAAACTAAAGTATGGGATATGCTTTATGCGTTTCAAAAAGATGCAGTCATACGATACCGGAAGAAAGAATTTATGGCCGGACATTCAATCCAAAATCCGATGGAGTGTCTTTTTTTTCGCCTATTTGGAGGATTAACGAGAAGAAGGCGGGAGGGTTAAAGCTTGAAAAAACTTAATTTGATTGTTACAGATACCGATACATTATATTAAATTAAGATAGAATTTTTATTTATACATCGCTATTAGCATTATCATATTGTTAATATTATGAAAAAGTCCAATACGCATAAAATTGATTTGTTGATTCAATATACACTTTTAGTGGCAGGACAGGAAGATTGGGGTAATCGCGAACTCGGGATGATTCATCTGATTAAATATCTATACATCGCCGATTTGGCCTATTCAGAGCATCATAATGGAGAAACATATACAGGGCTCAATTGGGAATTTTACCATTTCGGTCCTTGGGCAAAGGAATTATATCAGAGAATTGAACCCGCTCTACTCGCAATCGGAGCGGAAAAGAAGGTATATTCCAGCACAAAGTATGAAAAAGACTGTGTTCGATGGTTGATACAAAACGATGAACTTCACGACGAACTGGACAGCAAATTAAGTATCGTACTTTCCGGCGCCATCCAGAATTCGGTACATAAATTTGGATCAGATACCGAAGAGCTTCTGCATTTCGTATATAAAACAGCGCCGATGCTTCAAGCTTTACCAGGAGAGGCATTAGACTTTACACCTCATAAATCCAACGTTCAAGAATCTGAACAAGCGCAAGAAGAGGACACAATTCCTATCCCTTTAAGCGCTCGCCAGTTGAAAAAGAGAAAAGAAAAGCTTTCCGCTATAAAAATACGTTTAAAAGAAAGATTGGATAAGAAAAAGAAACAGGTAAGATTTGTCCCAACACCTCCAAGGTATGATGATGTTTTTTTAAAAGGTGTTAAGTATCTTGATTCACTTGCCGGAGAGCCAATAGAACCTCTTGAAGGAACTCTTATTATAGCTGATAGTGTTTGGAAATCAAAAGCAAGGTTTGATCCAAATGTACCCGGATGATTCAATTCAAGGTATACTATCTCCAACTCCCTGGTGGGAAAAGGATAGTAACCGGGATTATAAACGAGGCCGGTTAGTTAAATTCTTTGCCCCTCACGTTGATCAAAGTCCTTTCACTCTTATTCCTATCGGGCGGAATGAAGCTACAGAACATAATACGGCCACTGTAAAAATTGCCCCTCTTGATATACGAAGTTTGATACGATACCCAAAACTCCCTGTTGCAGCATTGCCTCAGTACAAAAAAGAAGTAAGAACCGTATATAGAGCCAAAAAACGCCCAGGTCTTATTGTTTGCAGCGGTGGAACTAAGATCAGCAAGATTTTGACGGCAGGAAAAGCTAAATGGCAAACTTCACGTACCGTGATAGTTGCACCTTACTACGGCGCTGATGAAGGTGAAAAAAGGTCTGGTTTCAGGCCGGAATTTGTAAAAAGAATTCGACGATGTGAATATCCGCAGTATATGTGGGATTTCTTACCAATTAATGGAAGTACAGAAGAATCGGTCATGAGATTGGACCATTTACAGCCGGTCGGCCGTAGTGAAGATTCACTGGAGCTTTTAGACTATTGTCTTAGCGATGATGCTCTTTTACTTTTTGATGAATGGCTGGAATGGCTTTTTAAAGGTTTTCTTGAAACCAACACTATGTTCGGTGAGCTTAGAGAAGAGTTGATAAATCTGCCCTGATGCAATTATATTCCAATACGAAAAAGGTTTAAAGAAATGTTTAAATCTGATGTTCCGATTAAATCTTGCAAAGAAGATATTTTAGGAAGACATTCCTTTTCCAAATCCTTGAGCGATGCAATTCTTAGCTATAAGGGAAAAGATAGTATTGTAATTGGATTGTTCGGAAGCTGGGGATCCGGAAAAACCTCGATAATAAATATGGCCTTGGAACATCTTGAATTTGCAACTAAAGACAAAGCAGTTCATGAAAAGCCAATTATTTTAAAGTTTAACCCTTGGAATTATTCCGATCAAAATCAACTTATTTCCCAATTCTTCGAACAATTATCAGTTGTCTTAAAGCGTGTTGATCATGCTGAAAATGCTAAAAAAGCTGGAGAAAAGTTAGAAACATATGCCAGTTTTTTTAAGCCACTTTCCTTAATTCCAACAATCGGACCCATTGCCTCATTAATTTCAGAGTTGCTGAAAAATGCCGGAAATACCTCTAAAAAATGGGGTGAGTTTAAATCAAATGATTTGAACTCATTGCGATCAGAGTTAAACGATTTGTTGGATAATCAACCACATAAAATTATTGTTGTTATTGACGATATTGATCGTCTCAACAATACGGAGATCAGACAAATATTTCAGTTGATTAAATCTCTGGGAGATTTTCCCAATACTATATACCTGCTCGCCTTTGATAAAAGTGTGGTCATTAATGCGTTGAAAAAGGTACAAGAAGGCCCAGGAGATGAATATTTGGAAAAGGTGGTTCAAATTCCTTTCGAGATTCCACTCATTTCTAAAAAAGAAGTAGAGCGTTTACTATTCAGCCAACTTGACAGCTTAATCACGGATATACCTGAAGAAAAATGGGATCAGATATACTGGGGCAATATATACCATAGTGGCCTCAAGTACTTCTTTCATAATATCAGAGACGTAACACGATACATCAATTCTTTACGATTCACTTTTCAAATGGTTAAGGATGAAGTGAATGTAATCGATTTCCTTGCTGTTACTGGAATTCAGGTTTTCATCCCGGAAGTGTACTATGGAATAAGAGACAATAAAGATATTTTCACTGGTTTATTGGGCTCAATTTATGGAAGAAGCGATGTAGAAAAGAAACAGGCGGAGACGCGCTGTGATGAAATAATCGGCAGAGTAAATGAACCTCCTCAAGAGATTTTAAAAGATTTTTTGAAAAGGTTATTCCCCAAGCTCGAATCAATCTATGGAAACATGAACTACAGCGGCAGTTTTTTGGAACGATGGAGAAAGGATTGTCGGATTTGCAGCCCTGATATATTTGACACGTATTTTAGCCTTTCTCTTCCAAAAGGAGAAATTTCTCAAAAAGAACTTAACGCCATATTGTCGCTGGGATATGATTCAGGTTTGTTTGCGGAAGCTCTTCTAAAACTTAATGAAGATGGAAGAATAGTAAGATTTCTTGATCGACTGGAGGATTATACAAAAAGCGATATTCCCGAGGAAAATATCGAACCCATCATTACAGCCCTGATGGATACAGGTGATTTGTTCCCCGGGAACAATACAGGGCTTTTCAGATCTGATACACCGATGAAACTTCTTCGTTTATTCTATCAACTCAGCCATTGTTTTGATAGCAAGGAAAGGAGATTCGATATTTTTAAAAGCGCTATGGAGAAAGCTACAAGAAGCTTGCATACAATCGTTAATGAAGTAGGAGTACAAGATCAGCAACATGGCAAATACGGTTTATCGAAAACTAAGAGTCCAGAGGATAAGCTTACTTTGAATTCAGACCAGCTTGAAAAATTGGAAAAACTTGCCTGCAACAAAATTGAAAGTTGGGCCAAAGATGGGCGGCTGAGAAAACATAGAAAATTACTATCTATTCTGTTCGACTGGAAAAGATGGGGGCAAAAGAGTGAAATCGACAAATTCGTGAGCAACATAATAACAGACGATGATGGCCTGATAGACTTCATTGCCAGTTTTTTGAGCAAATCTACGAGCCAAGGTATGTCAGATTATGTTGGAAAAATAAACTGGAGGATTTCTCTCAAAAGTATTGAAGGTTTTATAGATATAAAAAAAATAGAGCCAAGAATAAGGAAGATATTTTCTTCTACTGGGTTCAGCAAGCTGGGTGATCGCGAGCAACTCGCCATTAAAACACTCTTGGATACCATTGATGGAAAAATAGAAGACCGTTATTAGATAAATGAAAAAAGTCAAAGGATTAAATCAATTAAGGACAGGGTAACGGAGAGATTTTATGACTGACAACATACGTTGGGGACTGGACAACCCGCATCCATTTTCGCAGATGAAAACAGAACTTATCTGGGAAGGAAAATATGATGAGTATGGCAACAGGCGGGCTGTCGATATTGCGGGTTGCGCCATGCCGCTTCAGAGGATTGAAACTGTGGATGAGCCTGCTTCACGCGCGCATGTTCAGGACAAATTGTTTGATCCTGTCAAGGCTCACCAGGACGATTTTCGCAATAGGCTGATCTGGGGCGACAATAAGCTGGTGATGGCAAGTTTATTAAAGGAGTTCAAGGGAAAGATTGATCTGATTTATATTGATCCGCCGTTTGATGTTGGGGCTGATTTTACGATGAATGTGCCTATTGGTGACGGTAAGGAAACGCTTGGTAAGGATCAGTCGGCATTAGAGATGGTTGCTTATCGGGATATGTGGGGGAAAGGGACTGATTCGTATTTGCATATGATGTATGAAAGACTTGTTCTTATACGTGAGTTGCTTGACGAAAAAGGAACAGTATATATTCATTGTGATTGGCGAGTTAATTTCTTTATAAGATCACTTCTAGATGATGTTTTTTCAGGCATGTTCCTGAATGAGGTTATATGGACATATTTTGCATTCAAACGATCTACAGCACGTAAGTTCCCCCAAAAGCATGACACAATCCTTTCGTATCGCAAATCTAATACACATCAATGGATTACACAGTATAAACCTCACAAACCAGAATACCTTAAAAGATTTAAAAAGGATAAAAATGGACGTTTGTATCGTGATGACGTAAATCCAACTAAAGGTGGAACACGAGTTATTTACCTTGACGAAGTTCCTGGTGATATTGTGGATTCCGTATGGGACGATATCCATCCTGTTAATCCTGTTGCGCTGGAACGTTACGATTACGCCACCCAAAAACCAGAAGCCCTTCTCGAACGTATCATCAAAGCCTCCTCCAACGAAGGCGATCTTGTTGCTGACTTCTTCTGCGGCTCAGGCACAACCGGCGCAGTTGCAGAAAAGCTTGGCCGTCGCTGGATCATGGCCGATCTCGGCAGATTTGCGATTCATACCAGCCGCAAACGCCTCATTCAACTCCAGAGAACTATCCACAAGGAAGGCAAACAATACCGATCATTTGACGTTTACAACCTTGGCCGTTATGAGCGGCAGTGGTGGCAGAAGGAGCGTCTTGAAGGCGCAGATAAAGAACATCGCAGGGTAGTTATGGATTTTTACAGAGCTGAACCTATGCCGAATGCCGCAGGGCTTTTGCATGGGCGGAAAGGACCGGCATTTGTTCATGTGGACGGGATTGACAGCATCTTTACCCGCGATGAATTACGTTCCGTGGTAAAAGCCGCAAGTGAAGCCGGAGCAAGGGAAGTCCACTGTCTTGCATGGGAATTTGAGATGGATTTGCGTATTATCTGCCATGAACTGGAGGCGGCTCATGGTATCAAAATAAAGCTCATTCCGATTCCCCGTGAGATCATGGAGAAAAACCGCACCAGCCCTCCGCCGTTTCTTGAAATGGCTGTTCTTGAGGCAGAGCCTGTTTACAGAAGTAAAGACGGTAAGCGAAAGGTTGATATCAAGCTTACAAAATTCCTTCCAAGTCTTGCGGAAGTTCCATCCAAAGAGCTTGACGTACTGAAAGAGAGAGCCATGAAAAGTGGATTTGACTTCATAGATTTCTGGGCAGTTGATTTTGACTGGCATAAGGGAAAACCTTTTGAGCATAACTGGCAGGATTTTCGTACCCGCAAAGATCGAACTCTTAAAACTGTCAGTAATTTTGGTTATGACAACTATCCAAAAAAAGGCAGATATACAGCCTGTATCAAGGTGATTGATGTTTTCGGATGTGATACGAGCATTACTGTTGAGGTGAAAATATGAGCAGTCCAGTAATCAACCTTGCCGCCCTTGAGCCTCTTTACGCACCCCACGAAGAACCGAATTTTCACAGGGTTCGCTCTGAAAAAGGTCAACCAGCAAAAGTTGTCAAAGGACGCAGGCCATCTGTCATTACCATTGCGCAGAACCTTCGTACTTTTTTAAAAGCCTGGCGTGAAAGCGATTATGCAGGCGCTTCCGACACTACGCGAGAGCTGCTTTACCACTGGTTTGAACAGGATCATATTGTTGAAACTCCAAACGGGGAACGTCTTCCGTTTCGCTATTATTTTTGCCAGCGGGAATCGATTGAAACGCTGATTTATCTTTTTGAGGTCAGGGGAACAAGAAATCTGTCTGCTGTCATTGCTGAATTTGGCGGAGAAGACCGGGAAACCGCAGCGCTTGGTGTAAATCCGGATGATGACCAGTGGGCAAAATATGCATTCAAAGTTGCGACAGGCGCCGGCAAAACAAAAATCATGAGCCTTGCCGTTGTATGGAGTTATTTTCATGCCCTGCGGGAGAGCAATTCTCCAATGGCAAAACATTTTGTTGTTATTGCGCCGAATCTGACGGTTTTTGAACGACTGAAGGAAGACTTTGGCCACGGCATTATTTTTGACAAGGATCCGTTAATTCCGGTTGCATGGCGCGGAGACTGGAATCTTTCGGTTGTGTTGCAGGATCAGGCAAGCGGAGCGTCAACCGGCGGTACGCTTTACCTTACAAATATTCACAGGTTGTATGACACAAACAAACGCAGGAAAAAAGGGGATGGTGAAACATACGACTGGATGGGGCCGGTTGTTTCCAAACAAAAAGCCCTTGATACGGGCAGGGAACTTCGAAAGCGGATTACAGGCCATGACCGTATAATGATATTAAACGACGAGGCTCATCATCTTTGGGATCCGGGATCAGCATGGAACGAAGCAATCGGCTTTTTGCACAATGAAATCAATGGGAAAACAGGGGAAGGGCTTGTAGCTCAACTTGATTTTTCAGCAACACCAAAAGATAATCATGGCTGCATTTTTCAGCATGTGGTTTGCGACACACCTCTTGGGGAAGCAGTGGACGCAGGAATTGTAAAAATTCCGATTATCGGGCGCGGCGAAGGGTTGTCCGAACGTACGAGCAATGATGCATCGGAGCGTTTTGAGCAGCACTTGATGATGGGGTACCAGAGGTGGCTTAAATCAAAAGATGAGTGGGAAAATAGCGGCAAGAAGCCACTCCTTTTTGTTATGGCGGATAATACTGAGGCTGCGGATCAGATTACAACCCGTTTAAATACAGATCCTTTATTTGACCAATTAAATGGAAAGACCATCAATCTGCATACAAACCTGAAAGGTAAAATAAAGTGGATCGGCGGCAAAAAAAGAGGCTATCCTGTTTTTGTCGAAAGTGAAAAGGAAATCAAAGAAGATGATCTGGCAGCTCTGCGTGAGCTGTCCCGCGATCTTGATTCAGGCAAAAGCCCATACCAATGTATTGTTTCAGTCCTTATGCTCAGGGAAGGCTGGGATGTCCGCAATGTTACAACCATTGTTCCGCTTCGCCCCTATACTGCAAAGGCTAATATCCTGCCGGAACAGACACTGGGGCGCGGTTTAAGGCGCATGACCCCTCCAGGCGGAGCTGCTGAACTTGTTACTGTTGTTGAGCATAACGCATTTGTAAGCCTTTATCAGCATGAACTCAGTCAGGAAGGGGTTCCGATTGAGGTGGTTGATGTTGACAAGATTCCAAAGAGCACGGTTACAATATTTCCCGACAGGCAGAACAAGGATTTAAACAGATTTGATATTATTCTGCCTGATGTCTCTCCCGGTTTCACGAGAACTCCGGTTCTGGAAAACCTGACTGTCGAAGATATCCGAAAGGCTTTATCCGGACATGATCCCCTGCCCCTCGGCAGCAAGGGAAAAGACGAGATAAAGTATGAAGGGCGTCATCTTTTGACCAATGAAGTGGTGGAGAAGATGAAAATAAGCCTTCCTCTTCTTGAAAGCGGAATAGGCGCTGTTTCATATTATCGAGAAGAACTTGAACGGATTGCCGGACTTCGCGGTTCTCACAAAATTATAGCTCCTCTTTTAGAAACTTTTATCACAGAAATTCTGTTTGAAGAAAAGGCAACACTTTTTGATCAGAGGCTGGTAAGCCGCCTTGCCGATAGCGATGTAAGGGAACATATCAGAGCTGTATTCGTACCGCTTATTCTTTCCCGCACAACTGTTAAAGAAAATAGAAAACCGCGAGGCAAGGGATTTCCGGTTTCTAAATGGAAACCTTTTCAGGTAACACATTCGGAACATAACCCTGCAATTCCTGCTGCGCATACCATTTTTAATCTTCTTCCGTGTAATCGTGCGTTGGAAGTGCTTATGTGCAGGTTCCTCGAACATGCACCGGATGTTAAAGCGTTTTGTAAAAATGCCGGCCCCCAGGCACTTCGTGTTGATTACCTTTCGGAAAAAGGAAGGCTCTCTTTTTATACGCCGGATTTTATAGCGCGAATCAACTCAAGAAAATATATTCTGATCGAGACCAAAGGCAGGGAAGATAGGGATGTGCCCTTAAAAGCAAGGGCTGCTGTCGCATGGTGTGAAGCGGCATCTCAGGATAATGTTAAATGGGTCTATCTTTATGTTCCGCAAGATGTTTTTAAAGAGCTTAGTGATAATAAACTTAAAACCCTGCTAAGGATGTGCAAGCCATCACTTAAGCAATTATTAAATGAAGTCAGCGAACCACAGTTAAGTCTGCCTTTTGGAGAACCGAAACCAGGGAAAGAATCAGGTGCTTTTGCATTTCTCGCAGAAGAAAAGTTTACCACTCTGCCAACCAGATATCAGAAAGCAATAGAACAGGCTACTAATCTTTATCAGTTTCTTGAAAAAAAAGAAGATGTGTCTTTTGCTCCCGTGTTTACACCTTTTCTCGGGCCTATGGATGAGGCCGCAAAAGGGCTGCTTCTGAGAATGCTTCAAGATGATGTGCCTGCGGACAGAGGGAACCAGTATAATTATTTTCATCCTGACTTATTAGATTTACCGACAAGCGAGGTAAATTTTTACCAGAGGCAGGCTAAAAATCTAGAAAGAACCCTTGTCGATCAGAATGGATTAATGCCAATAGGTCTTTTGCGCTGGTGCCTTGATTATACGCGAACAACTCGAAGAAATATAGAAGGTGTTTTTGAAAGTGTGCGTAACAGGTTTACCGATATTGCGCAGACCGAGCTTTTTAGTGTGATTGATTCTATTTACAAATTTCGAAATGAATATGTAGCGCATCAGGATCGGGAGTTAAGTGATACCGAACTTACAAAAGAGGCTGTAAAGGAATGGAGCGATGGTCTTTATAACATTTGGAAATGCTCCTGAGTATATTAGTGTCTATCCACAAACAACCTGTGCATCTTGTGTTATTTGCTCCGTCTTCTTGGTGGCAACAAATGATAAGTTTTTCTGAATACTGATATTACAAGCAAAAAACTTCAAAACCACAACCTTGGATTAATATTATGCATATAAATTCAAATGACAAAACAATACAACCAATAAGTTGCTGGGAATGTCGATATATAGATCTAACGGGGAATACATTTCTTGGAAGATGTTTATGGTTTCGGGAACATGGCCTGGAAGTTAAGGAAATTCCTGTTCACAAGGTTGATGAAGGCTGTCAACATTTTCAGCAAAAGTAACCAGGATATTGTTTCACACAGGTTCTTAAAGAACTCCAAGCATCGCATAAATACAAAAAAGAGGTGAAAAAATGCAGAATATAAAATATGAAGTTAAAGACGATAAACTGATTATTGAGATAGATTTAACAAAAGAGTTTGGCCCTTCAAAATCCGGCAAAACGATAACAGTCGCCAGCACACGTGGTAACCAGAAAATCGAGGGCACTGATGTTGTAATGGGTTTGAACATTTACAAATATCCGGAAAATGAATAACATCCACGGTTCAGCGAACTATTTATCAATAAAAAATCGGATTACCTTAAAATTGTGAATTAATGTTGACAAACTCGTAAAAAGTCGAAAAATACCATTTCCCGTCATTCCGGCAAAAGCCGGAATCCAGTAAATTCAATGCATTCTGGATGCCGGATCAAGTCCGGCATGACAATTTCGAGACTTTTTACGAGTTCATCAATGTTCGACAATTAAATTACTATTTTTTAGCAAGATCAGCATGAGCATTGAGAGCATTAACATTATGGAGGCGGGATAATGATTATATCTCATATCAAAATGAAAAACTGGCGGAATTTCAGAAACGTGGATACTCCGCTTGGAAGGCGCATGTTTCTTGTAGGAGCGAATGCTTCAGGAAAATCCAACTTTTTAGATGCTCTGCGTTTTTTACGGGATATAGCAAAAACCGAGGGCGGAGGTTTGCAAAGGGCGGTCAGTGAGCGCGGTGGAATATCCAAGATCCGCTGTCTTGCGGCGCGAAAAGAACCCCAGGTCGAGATCGAAATTCATCTCGCAGAATCTCATGGTGAAGAAGTCTTGTGGAAATATGCCCTTGGAATAAAACAGGAAAGCCGGGGGCATCGAAACCCCTATGTGTTTTATGAAAAAGTCTGGAAGGGTAATAAACTAATCCTTGATCGGCCAAACGATGAAGACAATAAAGATTTGCCGCGATTAAAACAGACCCACCTTGAGCAGATAAATGTCAATTTGCAGTTCAGGGACGTAGTAAAATTTCTTGACTCAATTTATTATCTTCACCTGGTACCTCAGGTTCTTCGTCATCCGGAAACCTTTACAGGGCCGGCAAGCAAAGAAGACCCTTTTGGCAGGAGCTTTCTGGAACGTATTGTCCAAACTTCGGTCAAGACACGGCGCTCTCGCCTGAAAAAGATCGAAAAAGCGCTTAAAATTGCAGTTCCTCAATTAATACAGCTTACTGATACGAGAGACAAAAGAGGTGTCCCGCATCTCGAAGCTATATATGAACATTGGAGACCCAATGCCGGCAAGCAAAGTGAAGATCAATTTTCTGACGGCACCTTGCGTCTTATCGGTTTTCTATGGTCAATCCTTGATGGAGATTCTTTATTGCTTATGGAAGAACCTGAATTGTCGCTGCATTCGGCTATTGTGAAAAAACTGCCTGGTTTGATCTGGCGCATCCAAAGCAGAAAAAAGAGACAGATCATCATTTCTACTCACAGCTTTGATTTACTCTCAGACAAAGGAATTGGTGGTGAAGAGGTCTTGCTGCTTATTCCTGATATCGAGGGCACAAAGGTTGTGCAGGCATCTTCAGTAAAAGATGTAAAAATATTGTTAGATAGCGGATTCAGTATATCAGAAGCGGCCCTGCCGAAAACCGAACCGGAAAACTTAACCCAGTTGAGTCTGTTCAATGGATGAAACCATTCCAATTTTAATAGCAGTTGAAGATACGCTAAGCGAGGCTGTTTTAAGGGCAATGTTTGAACAGTCATCCTGCACTTTTGCTGTCGGCAACTGCCTGGGACGCGAAGGCAGCGGCTACTTGAAAAACAATATGCGAAAGTTTAATAGGGCGGCAAGAGGCATTCCCTTTTTTGTGCTGACTGATCTTGATCAGATAGATTGTCCTCCAACGCTTATTAACAGGTGGCTGACAGTTCCAAAGCATGAAAATTTGATATTTCGGATTGCAGTAAGGGAGATTGAATCTTGGCTACTGGCTCACAGGGAAGCCTTTGCATCCTTTTTGGGAATTCAAAAATCACAGATCCCTCTAAGTCCTGACGATTTGGAAGATCCCAAAAGTTTTTTGTTAACACTGACAAAAAAATCAAAAAAACAATCCCTGAAAAAGGCAATTATTCCTGCTGCCGGTAGCACTGCTAAAATCGGTCCGGATTATAATGGAGTTCTGATATCTTTTGTGTATAATTTTTGGCAGGTAAAAGAGGCTTCAAAAATTTCCCCGAGTCTTAATCGGGCATTCAGTGCCATTAAGGCTTTCAGACCAGTTTGGAAAAAGTAAAATCATGAAGAAATCTGCCATTGACCGGATAGGTAAGGTACATTTCATGCGTTACGAATCTACAAACAATGATTGAACACGTCTTATCGAACTGTTGACGGGCAAATATTAAAGGCGGTGCCTAATAGAGAACAAATTGGAAGCATGAAGGCAATAGTTGCAAAAATCTTCTTTTAGAGAAAAAATCGTAAAATTTCCTTGATATCTGGAAATAATTTTCCTATAAAGAACTAAAGATCGGAGATTTTCTCTCCGATTTTTCTTTTAAACGGGGGTTGTTAAAAATGTTAGTTCAATTTACAGTTAAAAATTTTCTTTCCTTTAAAGAAGAAAGTAGTCTCAACCTGTTAGCCACGGCTGACGCCAAACACCCGCTTCATCTTATCCCTAACAAGAAAAAGAAATCCATATTGCGGACAGCGGCTGTTTATGGAGCCAACGGCAGCGGCAAATCCAATCTGGTTAAGGCGATTGCCTTTGCCAAAAGTCTTATTGTCGATGGAACAAGGCCGGATCAGAGAATCCCTCTCACTCCTTTCAAGCTGAATGAGAAAAGCCGGAAGTCCCCCAGCAGATTTGAATTTGTCATAAATTACCAGGACATCATATATACCTATGGCTTTGTCGTGAATGAGTCGGAAGTTAAAGAGGAGTGGCTCTTTGCCATCCGCAATGTCAGGGAAGTTCGGCTTTTTGAAAGGATTACCAGCTCTAATGGCAAGGCAAAGGTTGAATTTGGTCCAAGTCTTGCTGGGAAGAAGACAAAGAAGCATCAGTTTTTGAGTTTTATCGCGGAAGGAACGAGGCCGAATGAACTGTTTCTCCATGAACTGTACGAGAAAAACGTGAAAGATGTCCTGCCGTTGATTAACTGGTTTAGAGCAGTTCTTGTGATAATCGGCCCGGAAGCTGCCTATCGCGATCTTATCTTCGATGCTTATACAAATGAAAATTTTATTCAGTTTATGGGGATTTTCCTGAAAAATGCCGATACTGGGATTGATTCAATAGTTACTGAAAAGATTGAACCTGATTTTGATAAATATTTTCCAGAAATGCCGGAAAAACTGAAAAATGATCTTCTGAACATCAAGCCCAACGTCAGGGTCATGCTCAGCACTCCGGAAGGGCGTCGATATACATTGATGCGCGAGGAGAATGGAGAGATTGTGCTGTTGTGGCTGAAAGCAAGGCATAAATTAAAGACAGGAGGCAATGTTGACATGGAAATTAAACATGAGTCCGACGGCACCAGACGACTCATGGATCTGCTTCCGGCTTTATTACATTCGAAGAGCGAGGAACGGGTGTATATCATCGATGAAATTGACCGTAGTATGCACCCCCTTTTGTCTAAAATGTTTTTACAGGCATATCTTGATGATCAGAAGTGTGGCAAAGGTCAGATCATTATTACCACTCATGAAAGCAATTTACTGGATAGAGAACTGCTCAGGAGAGATGAAATCTGGTTTACGGAAAAAGATGAGGAAGGCTCTACTCACTTATATTCTCTTTCAGAATATAAGGTGAGGCCTGATCTCAAGTTGGGCAAAGGATATCTTGACGGCCGGTTCGGGGCCATCCCCTTTCTTGGAGATATTGAGAAATTGCAATACTGCTTAAAAGATAGATAAGGAGGTTGTTTTCCAATGGCATTGACCACAAGGTTGAAAAGACCTCTTGATCGCCGATCTCGGCCGGAACCGCATCGTGATGCAAGACTTTTCGTGATTGCAACGGAAGGAGAGGAAACTGAGAAGCAATATTTTTCCATGTTTCGGAACAAGCGGTGCCAGGTAAAAATAATCGCAAGTTTAGAAGGAAGATCGGCTCCCAAATACGTTCTTGAGCAACTAAAAAAATTCAAGAAAGAGTATCAGCTCAAAGGGGATGATGAGCTTTGGCTGATGATAGATGTCGACCGATGGCCTGAAAGAGAATTGGCTGCAGTGTCAAGCCAGTCCGCGCAAAACAATTTTTTTCTTGCTGTGAGCAATCCATGCTTTGAGATATGGCTTTACCTGCATCATGCTTCGACACGGAAAAAATCGATTTCTTCAGTAAAAATGAAGCAAATACTCAGGGACAAACTCGGAAGTTACAATTCTTCAAATCTTGACTTGAGCCAGTTTGCAGGGAAAGTTGAGAAGGCTATTGCGAGAGCAAAAAAACTTGACATAGATGTAACTGAGCGATGGCCATCGTCAACCGGAACGCATGTTTACAAGGTCGTTAAAAAAATAAAGTAATTTTCCCTCCTGCCGGAATACAGCAGGCAAGTCAATTCTTAGCCCATCTTTTTCACTTTTATGAGCAAATACTCACAAAAACCCAAATATGCCAAATATGCCGGGTATGCTGAAGCGCCGATTCATATTGTGTATTCAAATACGCGGGACGGGCAAAACGCTTCTGAGTTGAATAATGGCTTGGCTGAAGAAAAAGTTCTGGAAAGCTTTGCGCTGATTGTTTCAGGTGTCAGATAATAGGCCAATTATAACGATAGCGATTCTTTTTAAGAACTTTTTACAACACGTACATATTTTTAGGATAAACTCCCATGCATGAAGTAAGGGAACAAAACAGGGTCGTATCTTAAATCTTAACTATTGATTTGTCGCGTTATCTTTAGGAGTTATCAAACCGAAAGCGGTCAGGCAAAAATAGAGGAACGCATTGAAAGTGAGATCGTCTGATTGACGCAAAAGCTGATGGCAGAATTGTTTCAAGTCACAATTCCAGCTATTAATGAACATGTAAAAAATATCTGTAATGAGGCGGAACTCGTGCCTGAAGCAACTATTCGGAAATTCTGAATAGTTCAAGAAAAGGGAAAAAAGGAAGTTTCTCGTGCCGTTGATTTTGGCTGGCACAAGGGAAAGCCTTTTGAGCATAACTGGCAGGATTTTCGTACTCACAAAGTTGATGAAGCTTGTGAACATTTCCAGCAAAAACAAAAAAGAGGTGAAGAAATGCAGAATGTGAAATAT
>JAFCZU010000684.1 GCA_019314185.1 Deltaproteobacteria bacterium
GTTCCACTGACTCACTGGAACTGACACCGGCTGAAAGGCTCTCTTCCACTGCGGAAATTACATCTTCCTTTGTGTGTTCTTTAACACCGATTTTCACAGTAGGTTTAATCGACAGAATCCCACCTTAATCAAGCGGTCCAGACTATCTCTATGATTTTACCGGAAAGCCAAGGTACTTTAAACGGTTTTTGTAGATTTTCAACTTCTTTTAAGACAGGGGTATGAGCTCTTTTTCTGATTTTTATTGTAAATTTGTTTCCATCGTAAACCACCCTCCCGGGCATATCAATAAACTTCCTGAAAATAGTTGATGCGATATTTGTCTCAAACCGTCTTAAGTCCTGTGCTAAACGACGATACAGAGTGTCTGCTATTAACGTCCATAAGATATCAAAATGAATGCGAATCATAATCGGTGAAGAAAGGGCGTTTAAATTAAAAAATGCAACTAATTCCGCAAGCTTGTTTTCTATACGCCATCGTCTGGCATAGACCTCCATGATATCCTTCATAGGTAAGTCCCAGTTGTTGGTAATAATAAATGTGGGCTTGTTCCGGCCATGATCTTTTACCGCAATTTGACGGAATGTATTATTACAGCCCTTTAGGTTAACCTCACTTTCATGGACAGATACTTTTTGATATTTACGTTTCGGGATTGATAAATGAATCCTTTTCCACTCATTTGGTGGAAGATCCAAGGTGTCCTTTATTAGCCCGGCATATCTTTTTCGAAGAGTTATGAATTTTATTTTATCATCTTCAAGATCATCAAGAACTTTGTAAGCAGTAAACTTGCAGTCAAAAACAAGTGTTTCATTAACCCTGCCATTTATATTTTTCCAGTAAGTAACAAATTTCTTAATTTCAGCGGCTTCTTCATTACGTAGTATATCTGCTCTGGTATATAAAATTGTATTACTCTGACTGTCTTGAACAAAGACGGTATTTGCCCCCTTCATTGTTTTGCTTCTTGCGCCACACCAGACTTTTTCCATTTCCGACTCATCACCGAAATGTGGAATTGAGTGAAAATCAAGATTGTAAGCTGGGATATCTCTTCTTCAAACAAGTAATGACCTTGCTCTGCAAATTCATTACTTGTGATTCTGAACATCGGCAGGAATATGTACTCATATAAGTCGGCTTGGGAAGCACATTTAAGCCGGCAAAGATTCCAAGGCCCGGTTCCCTGTCATAGGTACTGATATGACTCAGTCTTTTACGGCCCATCAATTTCAGGAGCAACATGGAAAGGCATGCCTGTGTTGAGCCGATATCACTTGAATCAGGCATTTCGCATTCTTTCACAATATCTATTATTCCTGATTCTAAAATGTAGGGAATAAAAAAGAAACAACCTACTGCAGGGCAGTCAATATTGAAAGGTTCGAGTTCTGAGAAATCGAGATGTTCTGATCGTTCCGGTATGATTTTGTTTTTTGTAGTTATGCCTAATTCTTTGTTGGTTCTGCGTTTTAATTTTCCATAACCAACATCTTTAAGAATACGCTCAACCGTTCGTGAAGAAATTTTGTTAGTATCCTCGGCAAGACGATCTTGAATATCAGAAGTAGATAATCTCATTTTCCTGTACTCAATAATTTTGTCACATACGTCAGGTTTTGTCCGTTTTTGTTGGGGTCCTTTTTTAACTGCAGGGAACAGTTCAATTTTCCCTGTCCTGGCATCTCTGAGCAGGGAATAGATGGTGCCGGCCTTGTATCCGTATCGTTTCGCAGCGTCTTCTATTGATTCTCCGCCAATAGCGATGGCACGGATTGCCTCATACTGTTTTTGTCTATGGGAGACAGGGTTTTTAAAATAGTCAACCAGATCGATCGGGACATTAATTAGGGTTTTATTTTGTCGGTTAGTCATCTGTGATTCCAATCCTGTGTTATAGATATGGATAGCATAATTGCTCAAACAGCCTGCATTTGAGTGACAAAACGGCCTATAATTCTCAAGACTGCCTTTTATTAGCATATTTATATCCGTCATGCAAGGATTTTATTCGACAAAATGATACCCTAAAAAGAATGATCACAAATCTGAAAATCTTAGATGCAGGAATCTGAAGAATTGAAGGAAAGAACAACCGGACACAATGCATAAACTCTGTATAATTGATGGGTTATGTTATATAGGTATGTGCTTTGATTTCGACTATGGATAAAAAATAAATCGACAGGGCTCTGTTTTGTTACACAAAAATTAGGGAAAGATTATGTCGATTTAACCGACTGTGAAAATCGGTGTTAAAGCTGCTGTATCTTTTTTCCCCAACCCCTTCATATGTGCAAACTCATATAATTGTTTTGTAACACTTCCAAGTAGCATTGGAGCCTTT
>JAFCZU010000030.1 GCA_019314185.1 Deltaproteobacteria bacterium
ACAACTCCACCGCGATAGTAAAATTTTATCTGTTGTCCTTCTTTCCAATAGTGGTTGCTTATAAATGTAGAGCCGTTTTTTAACTTAATAAGATAAGAGGAAAGGCAGACAGAGGGATATATGAAAAAGGTGATGGTTACAATTATTAGAATAAACTTTTTCATAAAATTCTCCAACATCTTTCAAAACAGGGCAAAAGTAGTTGACACTTTTTAAAACTTGTATGGTTACACAAAAATAAGTGCCTAAAGTTAAGGTACGCCTTCGGCGTGCTAATTGATACCCAAAACCACAGGAGTGTACTTTCTCCTTGTGCATTAATGACTTAAGAAACCTATATCAAATGGCAGAATTCCTTAACTTTAGGCATTTTAGGCACTTTAGCTCACTTTAGGCACTTCTTTCTTTAGGCACTTCATATTCCAGGCCGATGAGAAGAAACGATCTTTCTTCCAACCTCATCTGGAAGTCAGCCCTATCTTTTCGGCAAAGGGCTGCAGATTTTAGCGTCTGGAGTGATGCTTTTATCCGACCTTGTAATGAGAACTGTGGATGTGGTCTGTTCGGTGCGCAGGACAAATATTGTGCCAAAATCTACGACTGAAAGAAGAGTATATTTTCTGCTTTTTGGATCAAGACGCGCCTTTTCCTGGTAATATATGCTGTATTGCTGACCGGAAACCACTCCATCATTATCTCCTTTATTGATAAAGGCAATAGTGTTGTCTCCGAATATAGCGGCATTTTCTTCGGATGCTATAATTTTTCCGTTAAGCTCTTTTTTGCTTTTCGATAGAGTGATTTTTGGTTGTCGAGGTATATACGGCATTAAAAAATCGTTTGCCCGCATATCACGAAAAGATTGAATAATCGTGCCTATAACAAAATCAGGTTCAATTTCTGTAATTTCAAGTATTGTATCCCGATGTATGCTTTGGTTTCCTTGTCTTTTAACGGTTTCAGGGTTCTATACACAGTAAATTTATTCCCCGGTATAAGAAGAGCATTTTTATACGGTTTGATATAAACCTTATCACCTGTACTTATCATTTGTTTATCATCATATGACTTGAAGATATAACCGATTGGGTTAACAGGTTCTTTTGTTCTTTTCTGATAAATCCAATGCTGTCAATTGCGGAATAGGTATAATATGGCGCTTCTTTTTTGTCCGATTTTATTGGAGTTTTGACGGAAATATTTTTGATCCAGCGTTTATGAAGCAGTCGGATACGTTCGCCGGGATATATCAGGTGTGGGTTTGCGATCTGGTTGTTCTCATTCCATAATCCTGGCCATTGCCATGGTGAATCAAAAAAACGCTGCGAGAGATCCCAGAGGGTATCTCCTTTTTGGATTGTATAATAGAAACCTGTCTCATGTTCTAATGTATTTTTACTTTCCTGCGCCGAAAGAGATAAAGGAAGGGTTATAATTGCTGTAAATGTCCAGAGGCATATAATTGTTCTGATAATTTTACTGCAATTCATAAAACTACTCCGATATTTGATTGGATTATTGGAAAAATGGAATATCAGGCTTAGCGGAATCCAGTCAATTTTTTGCCCCGCTATTTAAAATAGTCATATCCCTCCTTTTATTTATTTGTCAAGCTTTTCAATAAAAAAGCCCCCATGCAAGCATGGAGGCTTTAAGTGATCAGGTTATCTATTACCTGAGTAGTTACAATTAAATATTAAACGGGCGTATAATTACATCATTCCGCCCATTCCGCCCATTCCACCCATTCCGCCCATTCCACCAGGGGCTCCGCCAGGCATAGGCTCATTTTTGTCTTCCGGTTTTTCAGCGATCATGGCTTCTGTGGTTAACATCAAACCAGCAACGCTTCCGGCATTCTGAAGAGCAAAACGAACAACCTTTGTTGGGTCGAGTACGCCAGCTTTAATCAGATCTTCATACACATTTGTTTGTGCATTGTAACCAAAGGCGCCTTCACCTTTTTTGACTTTATCAATAATAACTGCGCCTTCCTTGCCGGCATTGGTAACGATTTGACGCAGAGGTTCTTCCATTGCGCGCATTACAACCTTTACTCCCAGCTTTTGTTCAGACTTGATTTTGATTTTATCAAGAGCGCCGAGGCAGCGTACAAGAGCAACTCCGCCACCAGGCACGATGCCTTCTTCAACAGCGGCGCGGGTAGCATTCAATGCATCTTCAACGCGTGCTTTTTTCTCTTTCATCTCGGTTTCAGTAGCAGCGCCTACATTGATTACAGCAACACCTCCAATAAGCTTGGCCAGGCGTTCCTGTAGTTTTTCTCTATCGTAATCGGATGTGGTTTCTTCGACCTGAGCGCGAATCTGTTTAACTCTGCCTTCAAGTTCACTGCGGGCTCCGCCTCCATCAACAATAGTTGTATTGTCCTTATCAATGCTAATGCGTTTGGCTTTGCCAAGGTCTTGCAACGTGATATTTTCAAGCTTGATTCCGATGTCTTCTGATACAACCTGGCCGCCGGTAAGAACAGCGATATCTTCGAGCATTGCTTTTCTCCTGTCGCCAAAACCCGGAGCTTTTACCGCAGCTACCTGCAAAGTGCCTCTAAGCTTGTTTACAACAAGAGTGGCAAGCGCTTCACCATCGACGTCTTCTGCTATGATCATAAGTGGTTTTCCCATTTTGGCAATTTGCTCAAGTATGGGAAGAAGATCTTTCATGTTGCTTATTTTTTTCTCGTTGATCAGAATATATGGATCATCTAATGAGGCAACCATTTTTTCCGGATCTGTAACAAAGTAAGGAGAAAGGTATCCGCGGTCAAATTGCATACCTTCGACCACTTCAAGCGTGGTTTCCATGCTTTTAGCTTCTTCAACTGTGATTACGCCTTCTTTGCCCACCTTGCCCATGGCTTCTGCAATGATGTTACCGATTGTTTCGTCGTTGTTTGCAGAAATGGTGCCGACCTGGGCTATTTCACGCTGATCTTTGGTCGGGCTGCTGATATTGTGCAGTTCTTTAACGGCAACCTCTACAGCTTTTTCAATGCCAAGTTTGACAGCCATGGGATTGTTGCCTGCAGCAACAAGTTTTTGTCCTTCTTCATAAATTTTTCTTGCAAGCAATGTGGCTGTGGTTGTACCATCGCCGGCCATATCGCTTGTTTTGCTGGCAACTTCTTTTACCATCTGAGCGCCCATATTTTCAAACTTGTCTTCAAGTTCAATTTCTTTGGCTACAGTTACTCCGTCTTTGGTAATCGTGGGAGAACCCCATGATTTATCAATAACAACATTTCTTCCTTTAGGCCCCAGTGTAACAACCACCGCATCAGCAAGAGTTTTAACTCCGTTCAGCATTGCTTCACGGGCCTTCATATTATATTTTATTATTTTAGACGCCATCTTGATTTATCCTCCATATTATTATGTTAATTATTCGATTATTCCGAGCACATCATCTTCGCGCATGATCAGATGTTCAACACCGTCAATTTTTACCTCTGTGCCGCCGTATTTACCGAATAGAATCCGGTCGCCCTTCTTGACATCGAGGGCAATTGTTTTGCCGTCATCACCAGTCTTACCTTTGCCGACAGCAACAACATTGCCTTCAATCGGTTTTTCAGTGGCTGTGTCCGGGATGATGATACCTCCCTTGGTCTGTTTTTCTTCTTCAACACGTTTTACTAAAATTCGATCATGTAATGGTCTAAGTTTCATTGTTAAAATTCTCCTTTTTTGACTTGTTATATTTTTTTTTGCAAAACCTGTATTGCAATACGAGGGTGTACAAGCAAACTTCGCCATAGTAGAACTACGATGGCTGAAATGGTCCTGACAACCAATTTTTAAAGGTTGTTTTAATCAGTTTTCTTTAGCGCATTGTTTTTTAGTTGATTTATCAGTGCTTTGGGTTGATACTTTTTCCTTTTTTTTGGGCGGAGAGGAAGCACACTGGGATTTATTTGCATAGTCTGTCACATACCAGCCTGTCCCTTTTAGATGGAAACTGCTTTGGGAAATGAGCTTGTGAAGCTTTCCTGCACAGTGACTGCATCTGGTTAGAGGTCTGTCGGAAAATTTCTGTATTACTTCTTCGGTGTTACCACATTTTGTGCATTCATATTCATAGATGGGCATTTTTTAAGTATCCTTCCAATTAAAACCTAAATTGAGCGATTTTTTACTCGATCTGCGCCGATCTCTTACACATATCTTCCCAAAAAATTACTTAACTTAGGCAAAAGAAAATAAAAAAGGAATGTTCAACAAAAGAGCCAGATATCGGTATTTTTGTGAAAACCCTTAATCAACTAAATTATAGTCAGTGTATTTAAGTTGTCAAGAAGTCGTAGGCAATTTTTTTATAAAAGGCTAAGGCCTGACAGTTTGGTAAAAAAATTCAAGAATTCTTATTGCAAATTCCTTAAGTTATCAAAAGGTGCGCGCCATTTATAATAGAACTTTAGAACATCGGCCAGCCCTGGGACCTTGACTGTGTTGAGAATTTGATGAGTCTGTTTATGTACACGTCTTTCTTCCGCCATTTTTTCCTCATTTGACGCATCAAAATTTTGAAGATATTCGCTGAATCTGACTATATGAATTAATTCGTGAATTACAATATAGAGCACAAAAGGGAAAAGTTTTATATTCTGTGATCGATTCAGAGTGGATAGTATGGAATGGTCCTGAAGACATATTTTGTAAAAGTCGTATGTTGAAGAACCAAGGGACGTGTCTTTTCGTTGTCCCTGATAACGGATTATCTGTGCAAAAGGGCCATGAACTATCTCTTCCGTGATGAGATCAGTTAGTGTTTTGATATCGAACCTGCGACCCAGCCACTGACTTTCAGACATCTTATAAAAGTTGCTTACAAGTTCTTCAGCCATTGCGACTGAATTATTAACTGTTTTAATCTGATCCCGGTTGAATTTTTTCAGTTTTTTCATTTTTAATAAATTCGTAAAAAGTTGGTTTTTCACCACGGAGCCCGCAGAGAATGTTTTGCAATTGTAAGTAGTTATTTCTGTATCTTCTCAATAAATCCTGGCAGCTAATTTCAGCTTGATTCTCAGTTGGCAAGTGTTTGTTCACCACGAAGTGCACGAAGAAACAGGAAGTTATTGTTTTTTTTATTGGATTTCTTCGTGACCTTCGTGATCTTCGTGGTAAAACAATCATAACGAAATGTTTGCTCACAGCCCTGAAACACAACTCATGTCCGGACTTTTTGAGAACTTACTGTTTTCTCTGTGGTAAATGGTACTTTTTAATTAGCCATAAATAAAGTTATGGACAAATTGTTAGAAACAATGTTAAAGAACATTTTTATTGAAATTTAACAAGAAAATTTTGAATTGGGGGTGATTTATTGGGTAGTGTAGTTAAAAAGCGAAGAAAGAAAATGAGAAAGCATAAACACAGAAAACTTCTGGCCCGTACACGCCATCAGAGAAGAAAAGGCAAATAGGGATTAGGGATTAGAGGGGGTAAGGATTAAGGGGTAAGGATTAAAGTTTAATAATCCTTAATCCTCTAATCCTTAATCCTCATTTTAATCCTTATTTTATTTTGAATATCCTTTGAGATATTTAAAAAATTCTGAATCGGTTGAAAGTACGAGAGTGCTTTTATCATCTAATGCTTCTTTGTAAATTTTCAGTGTGTTTATGAATGAATAGAATTCCGGATCTCTTCCATAAGCATCAGCATATAATTTTGTCGCCTTTGCGTCCGCTTTCCCCTTTACTACCTGGGCTGTTTTGTAAGCTTCCGAGGTTATTTGTTTTAAATCCCGCTCTTTTTCACCAAGAATCTTGCGTGCTTCCCCCATGCCTTCGGAGCGAAATTTTTCCGCAATCTGATTCCGTTCCGCAATCATTCTGCCATAAACAGACTCTCTTACCTGCTCCACATAATTAATGCGCTTGATTTTAACATCCACAAGCTCGATGCCGAACTTAACAAGTTTGGGTTGGGCTTGTTTCAATATTCCTTCTGTTATTTTTTCTCTGCCGGTTGTAATAGTATAAGTGTCCGGACGTTTCTTTATAATATCTTCCATGCCTGCTTCAGAGACATCCAGCTCCCTGTTGGTGTTGCGGACAGCTTCAATCAGCCTGTAAGAGGTAATAAAGTTTCTTACAGCAGGGTCTATGATATCATCAAGCCTTCCTAAAGCGCTGACAGTGTTGTTTACTGTCTGGAAAAATTTAATTGGTTCAACGATTTTCCATCTCGCAAAGGTGTCAACCCATATATAGGTTTTTTCAAGAGTGGGTATTTGTCCCGGATCGCCATCCCATTGCAAAAGGTTTTTTGGAAAATAGGTTGCATGCTGTATAAAGGGTACTTTAAAGTAAAGACCCGGATCTAATTTTGGTTCACCCACAACCTTTCCAAATTGAGTTATAACCACCTGCCGTGTTTCGTCAACAGTATATGCTGAGGAAAAAACCAGCAGCAGAGCAATTACAGCTATTGATATTAATATAATGTTTTTAGATTTCATTTATCAGCACCTATTTGTTTTCCAAGATTAAGAAATGGTAAAAGATTTTTCTGATCCGCATCTATAATGTATTTATTGCCCAGTTTCGGGAAAAGATTTTTCAGTGTTTCAAGATACAGCCGCCTTTTGGTAACATCCTTTGCTTTGGTATATTCATTATAAAGGGCAACAAACCTTGAAGCATCACCCTTTGCCTTGTTAACTCTCTCAAGAGCATATCCTTCGGCGGCCTTTATGGTTCTTTCCGCCTCTCCCCTGGAAGCAGGGATTGCCTTGTTATAATCCTCTTTTGCCTGATAGATCATCTTTTCTTTTTCCTGGACAGCCTGGTTTACCTTATTGAATGATGCCTGTACCGGCCCGGGAACATTGGTTTTTTTCATTTCTATGGTAACAATATGTATGCCGGCTTCTGATTTATCCAGTTCTGCCTGCAGGACATGTCTGGCTTCAATTGCAATTTCTTCCCGCTTGCTTATAACTTCATTGATGCTTCTGTCGCCGACAACCATCCGCATGGAAGATTCCGACATGTCTATGAGAAGTTTTCTTACATCCCGAACTTTAAACAGATAATTATAAGGGTCCTTTATCCTGTACTGGACAATCCATGGAACAAGACCAACATTAAGGTCTCCGGTAAGCATAAGTGATACATTTATATTCTCACTGCCGGATGAAAACCGATTTCTAACATCTCTCGTTGCTGAACGGAAGCCGAATTCTTCTTTATATACACGTTTTATCTTGACCTTTGTCACCTTTTCGATTCCTGCAGGAAACTTGAAATTAAGGCCCGGTCGGCTGGTGCGAATATATTTTCCGAACCGCTGGACGATTCCGGCTTCGTCAACACCTACCGTATAAAATGCCGAAGATCCAAAAAACAGGGCCATTATGATGATAATGATGATAATGGGCCCGCCCGGCAATTTAAATTGCTTGAATTTATTTATGACTTCATTTATATCAGGTGGTATTCCGCTGGCGCCACCGCTCGAGTTTTGTTGCTGTTTAAGTTTATCCCAATCCCAATTCATAGTTTAATTATCCTGTAAATGTTTGTAGGGTTATCTTCAAAGATTTTTTCGGAGACCTTATGGCTGATACGATAAAATTTTTATTAATGTAAGTTACAAGTCGTTCCAAGTCAAGTTAAAATGGGAAAAAGGATATCGATCTGACAAAACCGTTTTTCTTGACAATAAAGTCTATCTCTTTATAATTTAATGAACTCGTAAAAAAACGAATTCATTAACTCAAGTTTCGCACCTTTGATTTCTATCAATATCAAGACGGTAAGGGTTAAAAATAACATTTTTACAGCGAAAGCATTTGCTTATATTTTGTAAACAGCAACCTGTGCTACATACATTATGATCAGGCGCAAAGGAGATATAACATATTTAATTTAATGATGTATTAAGCATCAATCTTATACTGATTGATTGGCGCCGTTGTAAAAAGCACAGGCAGTATATTTCGGTTTAAAATTTATTTTTAGCTCTTGCCGTCTAACGCTTTGGCTAAATTAAAGGGTGCGAAACTTGAGCATCATAGTTTTGTTATTATGAAAAAAAAACGAAAAGAATTTGTGCATATAAGCGGTATTCTTGACAATTTTTTAAGAACATTTCGCAGCGAACCTGATAAGGAAATGCTGCGCGTTTGGAGCTTGTGGGATAGTGCGGTGGGAAATACTATTGCTGAGAATGCCAGGCCCGCGGCATTCAAAGGAAAACTTCTTGTTGTGCATGTAAGCAGTTCAACATGGCTGTATCAGTTTCAGTTTTTAAAAAAGGAAATTATAACCAAAGTAAATAATGCTTTGGGAAAGGAACTGATCGAAGAGATAGTGTTTAAGATTGGGCCAATAAAATAAAAAAGAATAATTAGCCGCAGATAAACGCAGATTAATGGCCGCAAAAAGGCACAAAAAACGCAAAAGAAGAAAGGACATAAAGAAAATATAATTCTCTATACACAGAAATTTACAAACTCCCAAAAGTGGCTTTTATAATTCCATTACTCCGTTTCAGGTATAATTAATACAAAAAAATGAATCCCTTAACAACAGATACTTTTTATAATGGCCGGATTCAGGTCAAGCAGAACAAGTCAGGCTATCGTTTTTCCATTGACGCTGTTTTATTGGCTTCCCATGCCTGTCCGCGTGAAGATGATAAGGTTCTTGATCTGGGAACAGGCTGCGGTATTATTCCCCTGATGCTTGCATATCGAAATCCGAAAATAAAGATTTATGGAGTTGAGCTACAGAAAGCGCTTGCCGAAATCGCAGTCATAAATATTAAAGATAATAATATGGAAGATAGGGTGACAATTCTTTGTCTTGATATAAAAGACCTGAAACAGGATATGGTTTCAGGCCCGGTAGATCTGGTTGTATGCAATCCTCCATACAGGAAGGTTAAATCCGGCAGGATGAATCCTGATGAACAGCGGGCTGTTGCAAGGCATGAAATTAAGGTCACACTTTATGATGTAATTGAAACTTCTTGCAGGATGTTACATACTTCCGGCAAATTTATAACGATTTATCCTGCAGAACGTCTTGTTGATATAATTTCGCAAATGCGATCCGCCGGTATTGAACCGAAATTTTTCCGTATGGTCTATTCTAAAAGAGAAGCAGAAGCAAAACTGATTCTGCTTGAGGGAGTTAAAGGAGGACGTCCGGGCATAAAGATCGGCCCGCCTCTTATAATCTATCATAAAGATGGTTCATATACCGATGAATTGGAAAAGATGATGGAAGGGAATAAAGAAACAGAGGTCGGAGGTCGGATAGATAGAGCGAAGCGATTCCATCAATTATCAATCCAAAGTCGTTAGCCTGTTTATTACCTGGCCTGTTATTACCTTGGGATAAAAATAGGTTGATTTTCTCGGCATTGTCAGACCTTCCCGCGCAATATTGCGTACCTGCTCAATTTTTGTCGGATTAAGGATAAAGGAAATATCGCATCTGCCAGAAGCGACTTCTTTGATAGCCTGTTTTTCACAGCTCGAATATGTGATTAATCTTATATCGTCCAGCATTGACTGATCAAAACCAAGGATTTTCATTAAAACAAGGCGTGTCAGCACAGTAACGTCAAGGTTTCTTAAAGATGCTGAAATTTCTTTGCCGAACATCTGTTCCATGATTTGTGCTTTTAGTGTCAGCAGGTAAAATTCCTGCCGATTTTTCATAAAAACCCCGATTGTATTTTTTGAACTATTTGATCTAAGAGCCGAGATGAATTGCTCGCGGGCATTTTCTCTGGTGTTTTCATTAAACGGGATGGTTATTATTTCAAAGTATTTTTCAGCTTTTTGAATAAATGTTTCAAGAACAGAATCCTGAACATTTTTCAACAAGCGGTGTGCCGGAAGTATAATAAGCCCTGGATCTTCCATGCTGCTGAGATACATCATTACATAGTTGGCCGGATGATCGGCGCTGAAACCGGGTTTGATTTCAGATATCCAGTTTTTGTATTTGAGAGCTGTTTCATATCTGTGGTGACCATCGGCAATGAGCAGTTTTTTCCCCTTCATTGCATCTGTTATATGGCTGTGTACAGATGTGTCGGTTATACGCCACAGTTTGTGTTTCAGGCCGTGACTGTCAATAAATTCGATATCCGGTGTTTTAGCGCTGGCAGCAGTCTTTAACGAATTTAGAATGTTATTCTGGTCTGAATAAATTCCAAAGATCGGACTGAAATTGGCATGGCAGTTCTTTATAAGTTCAAATCTTTCTGCTGTTACTTTGGAAAAAGTTTTTTCGTGTGGAACAATTAGCCCCTTGCTAAAAGGTTCAAGACCAACTAGAGCAATCAGGCCGTAGCGTGTAATCATTTTATTTTTCAGGGAGAACTCTACGCTTGTAAAGTACAGCGAAGGTGAGTCGTCTCGCACCAGGATATTTTTTGAGATCCAGTCATTAAAAAGACTTGCGGCTCTTGTGTGACAGTTGTTTTTATTTGTATCATTTTCATCTTGTTTGTTCAGTATCAGCCGGATGATATTGTATGGATGCCGGTTATGGAAATCGAGGTGTTCCTGTTTTGAGATAACATCATAAGGTGGTGTTGTAACATCCACCAGATTGTGAATCTTGTCAGGATTATAACAAATGCCTCTAAATGGTATGATTTTTGCCATTTTTATATGTTCCTTTGTCTATTATCTAATGTTTTCATGTAAATTGAGCTTTTAGCTATTAGTCAAACTATATCAATATGTTATTAAATAATAACATTTCATCCAATGGGTAAAAATCGAATTGCTGGTAACCACTCGAAATAATACCTGCCGCGACAGTGCGCGAGCACGGTGGAAGAGCTAATTGCTAATTGCTAAGAGCTGATCGCTTGTCTTAGGTTTCATGTAAAAGTGCAGGCGCAAAGGATAAAAAAAACCTCAGCGCTTTTGCGTTTTCATTGTTGATTTGTGCTGACATTTGATATTAAAATGAATAATAAGGATCAAGTCAAATGATTATTAAAAAAATATTTATCACAAAAGCACGAAATTATGAAAGAGTGAAAAATATGTAATTTCGTGCTTTCTGTTTTTTGTGATTTTTTGGTTGCTAAAGATTATTGACAGGTTGTATCAAAAATTATATTCAAATCGACTTATTTCTTAATATTTAGGAGAGGTGGCCGAGCGGCTGAAGGCCCCGCTCTCGAAAAGCGGTATCCTGTGAATAACGGGATCGTGGGTTCGAATCCCACCCTCTCCGCCATTGAGAGATTTTTGGGCCTAAGTTGTTATTTTACACATTGTATTAATTTAGCCCTTTGAAGCAAATCGTACTTGAAGCGGTAATATCTTGAAGCGGTAATATTTTCAAAAAGCTAAAGTGTATTACACATTTATTCCAGGAGAGATGTCCGAGCTGGCTGAAGGAGCACGACTGGAAATCGTGTGTGCTGCCAAAAGCGGCACCGAGGGTTCGAATCCCTCTCTCTCCGCCAAAAATGTAATATTATCTATATGTCTTATATTGTTTTTGCTCGTAAATACCGGCCACAGACATTTGAAGAGGTTATAAAACAGGAACATGTTTCCAAAACCTTAGCCAATGCCATTTCATCGAATCGGGTTTCTCACGCAATCCTGCTTTCAGGGCCAAGAGGAACAGGCAAGACAACTGTTGCGCGAGTCCTGGCAAAGGCAATGAATTGTAAAAACGGGCCGACCCCTGTTCCATGCAATTCATGCAGGTCTTGCACGGATATTATTTCCGGAAGTTCTGCGGATGTACTTGAAATTGACGGCGCATCAAATAATGGTGTAGAACAGATCAGAACCCTGCGCGAAAATGTCAAGTACATGCCGGCATACAGTCTTTACAAGATATATATTATTGATGAAGTCCATATGCTCAGTGTTCCGGCTTTTAACGCTCTTTTAAAAACCCTTGAAGAGCCGCCTGCGCACATCATGTTTATTCTTGCCACCACCGAACCACACAAGATTCCCATTACTATTCTTTCTCGATGTCAGCGATACGATTTTCGGCGTATAGATGTTGAATCTCTTTCAAAACATATGGAGATGATTTGCGCTAAGGAGGGGGTCGATATTTCCCTTGAAAGCCTGTCGATCATTGCGCGTGTGGCTGGTGGCAGCATGAGAGACGCATTAAGTCTCCTTGATCAGGTAATTTCCTGTTCCCAAGGATCTGTTACGCATGAAAAAGTGTTAGATATATTAAGTGTTATTGATAGAAAAAAAATCTATGATATTTCAGGCGCAATTTTAAGCGGAGATGTTGCAGTGTTTCTCGGTATTTTAGATGAGATTTACAATCGTGGCTATGAAATGAAGAGGCTCTATTTAGATATTGTCGAACATTTCAGGAATCTTATTGTTATAAAGATTGGGAGAGATGTAAAAAAACTGGTTGATCTCCCAGCACATGAAATTGAGCTGGCGCAAGAACAGATAAAGGATGTAACATCTGTTTATTTAAATCAGATTTTAAATCTTCTTTTTAAGGAGGAGCCCGCTATAAGGTTTGCGGCTAAGCCAAAGCTGACCCTTGAAATGATTTTTATCAAAATGTTTCAGATTAAACCTGTGATGCCTATAGACTTGCTGATAGAGAAACTTGATACCATAAAAAGCGAGGCTTTTGAAAAAAAGGAAAGTGAAAAACAGGCTTATAAAAAACAGGGAAATAAAATTTTTGAGCATCAGCTTCCTTATGGGGAGTATAATGAAAGACCTGTTGTCCAAGATGACGAAAAAGATTTGAAGGTTTCGTTAAGTAAATCAAAAGAAACTGAAGTCTCAAATAAATCTGTTGGAGTCAGCACGGAGGCCGATGTAAAAGATCATGAAAGGACATGGAAAAAACTTCTTGATGTTTTTTTGAAAAACCATCCTTCTTTGGCTTCCAATTTGACGAGATGTATCTTGAAAAAAATGACAGACCGGAGTTTGGAGATAGAGGTAAGCGGCAATGGTTTTAGCTTAAAGATGATTAGTCGCAACAAAAACATGACCATCATAAAAAAAGTATGTGAAGACTTTTTTGGAAAAAAGATGGATATTGTTATAACGCAAAAAAAGAAACAACAAGCTGAAAACAAATCTAAAAATTCCAGGGAAGAGCTTTTAGAAAAGGAAGCTTTAAGCCATTGTATGGTTGCCGACGTGGTTGAAATTTTCAATGGCAATGTTGTGGATGTAAAAATTTTATAGGAGGTATTTTTTTTATGAAAGGTATGGGAAACATGATGAAGCAGGCCCAGAAGCTTCAATCCAAGATGCTGAGATTGCAGGAAGAGCTGGCTGGAAAAACCGTTGAGGCAACTTCTGGTGGAGGTATGATTAAGGTAGTAGCAAATGGCAAGCAGCAGATCTTATCAATTCAGATAGAAAAAGAGGTTGTTGATCCTGAAGATGTGGAAATGTTGCAGGATTTGATGCTGGCGGCGGTTAATGATGCTTTGGGGAAAGCACAGGATATGGTTTCTGGAGAAATGGGCAAGCTTACAGGCGGAATGAATATTCCAGGGCTGATGTAATATGAGTTATTATCCATCATTGCTAATGGATTTGATTAGAAATATCTGCAGGTTGCCGGGGATAGGAGAAAAGACTGCTGAGCGCCTTGCGATGTATATACTCAAAGCTCCTCGTAGTGAGGCTGAACAGCTTTCACGCAACATACTGAAAATTAAAGATAGAATAAAATTATGTTCCATTTGCTACGCTTTTAGTGATGGCGAAATTTGTGATATCTGTCGTGACAGCACACGTGTTTCAACACTGTTATGTGTGGTGGAACAACCAGCGGATATGGTGTCTATTGAAAAATCAGGATGTTATAAAGGATTGTATCATATTCTTCAAGGGGCGTTGTCTCCAATGAATGGTATTGGGCCTGATAAGATCAGGATCAGGGAGCTTATATCAAGGATGGAAGATAACAAGGTTAAAGAAATTATTCTTGCAACCGGTACAAATGTTGAAGGTGAGGCAACTGCATCATATATTACGCAACGTCTTAAAGATTATCCGGTAAAAATTACGCGAATAGCATCAGGTGTACCAGTTGGTGGTGATCTAAAATATGTGGATCAGGTTACTTTGAGGAAGGCTATGGAAACAAGACATACGGTTGAATGAAAAGATGAACATCGAACATCCAACATCGAATGTTGAATTTGGAAAGATGAAGAAACACATGTCGGAGATCAGATGTTAGATGTCAGAAAAACAACAACTAAATATCCCTGAACCGCTGAACTTTTGTTTTTTTATTCGATTTTAAAACAATTTGAGGAGCGGAGCGACATCATTGTTCAATGTTCAATGTTCAACCTGCCGCGACGGGCGCGGGCACGGCGGGTGTTGGACGTTCGTCTTTATTCGTTATTTATATAAATTTGGTTGTGTAATTTATCGTTATGGGGGAGCAGGATGTTTTTATGAAACCATCAGACATATTCAAATGCACTAAATGTGGTGACTGCTGCAAGGGGTATGGCGGGACTTATGTTACCGAGAAAGATATTGAAGCTATATCTGATTATATCAAGACGGATCCAGAACACTTTGTTGATAATTACTGCAAGGTATCTGGCAATAAGCTCGTTCTTGCCCAGGGCAAGAACGGTTACTGCATTTTCTGGGACGATATATGTACGATTCATCCGGTAAAGCCGCATATGTGCAGACAATGGCCTTTTATAAAAAGCATATTGATCGATGTAAATAACTGGGGCATTATGGCAAATCAATGTCCGGGCATTCGTATCGATGTTCCTGACAGCGTTGTGCTGGAATGTGTAAAGAAAAAACTTTCAAAATAACTTTTTATGAATTCGTAAAAAATCGAATTCATCAAGTGTTAGGTGTTAAGTGTTAGGTGTTAAGATAAAATATTTAACTGTCATATCAAACAGTTGATACCTATCACATAGCACTTGACACATTTCGCAAATACCAATTTTGTACTTTTTACGAGTTGGTCATTAGTTAAGTTATTTGAAAGTCTATCATACCCATTAACCGTTTCTTAACACCTAACACCTAACACCTAACACCTAACACCTATATTTATTATGATTGGAATATTTGATTCAGGAATTGGAGGTTTGACAGTTGTTCGGGCGATTATGGAAGAGCTTCCAGATTATGACGTCGTCTATTTTGGCGATACAGCTCGCACACCTTATGGCAATAAGAGTCCCGATACGGTTATTAAGTTTGCTCTTGAAAATACGGAATTTCTTTTAAGCAAAGGCGCAAAGATAATTGTTATGGCATGCAATACAGCTTCAAGTGTTGCAACAGATGATGTGACAAAAAGATTCGATGTTCCCATATTCGAGGTAATAACCCCTGCAGTTGAGCTTTTTGTTAAAATCTCCAAAAAGTTGAGAGTAGGTGTTATTGGAACGCGCGCCACAATTAAAAGCGGTATTTATTCAAAAAAGATCAAAGAGCTGAAGCCCGAAACAAAAGTTTATTCTTATGCTTGTCCTCTTCTTGTTCCGTTGGTGGAGGAAGGGTGGCTTAAAAAACCTGAAACAGCAATGATAGTAAAAAAATATTTGCATCCTCTGAAAGTCAGGCAGATAGATACGCTCATTCTTGGTTGTACTCATTATCCCATTTTGAAAAATATCATACAGAATAAAATTGGTAAAAGGGTTAATATAATAGATTCTTCTGTAACAGTTGCAGAAAAGGTAAAAGCTTTTCTGGAAAAGCATAAAGATATTGATAATCTTTTGAGCAAAAAAGGGGAATGCAGATTTTTTGTCTCAGATGTAACAGCTCAGTTTGAAAAAATAGCGGGAGCTACACTTAAAAGGAAGGTAGTTCTTGAACATGTAAGGATGTAAGATTAGAAAATTTGAGAATTTTACCACGGAGTTTGTTGCATACCCGCTTTTGTCATTTCGGCGAAAGCTGGGCACGTAGTGAAGCCTCAGCGCTATCCAGTAATTACGCCTAATTATAATGGTTTTACCTTGATCTGCGAAATGAGTACTTTTTTACGACGTCATTAATCTTTAGGGAGAGAAAACTATGAAAGATAAAAGAGGATTGTATTTTTATCCTTTTCCCCAGAACAAGCAGATAAGAACCTATGTGCGTGAATCCGAAGGAGACATATGGTTCAGGTTATGGAATGCGGATGATCAAAATTTATGGAAAGAACACGGCTGGGTGCCGTACATGGCTATCAAGCAGGCTGCCGGTATGTTTAAACGTGGTAGTTTTGATCCTGATCAGGCTTACGATATCCGGGTGGCAAAGGTGCTGGTTAATGAATTGGCAGTCAAATGATAGATTAAGGGCTCGCTCTAAAAAGAGAAAAAACAATTTTTGAACATCGAACATCCAGCGTCGAATTTTGAATAAGGAATTTTGCTAATTTATAAGCTGACGGAGCGACACGCGGCGCGAGCGCTTGCGCTGCGTGAGCGATTTCATCATTCGATGTTTACAGCGTGCATAGCCTTTTATCTTGACTGCCGCGTCTTTGATTATTGGATTGTAATCTGCAGGAATCGCGATACTTTTAGACTCCTTCGAGTGGTTTTTCTCATGCTACCAATTCTACTGGTGATGGCTGATTTTGTTTTATTGCAAGTTCATAACTCAAGTTTCGCACCCTTTAATTTAGCCAAAGCGTTAGACGGCAAGGGCTAAAAATAAATTTTAAGGCGAAATATACTGCCTGTGGTTTTTACAACGGCGCCAATCAATTATATAAAATATAAGCAAATGATTTCGCTGTAAAAATGTTATTTTCAACCCTTACCGTCTTGATATTGATAGAAATCAAGGGTGCGAAACTTGAGTTCATAAAAAATAGTCTGTAATTTTAAGGAGATTTATCATGTGTTCAGATAATTTATCTGTTGGTTATTCAGATGCTGATCAGCTGAAAAAATATGCAGATGATTTTGCCAGGGTTTACAAATCTGAAAAGAAGAAACAAAAAGAGATTGAAGCCGTCAATCAGCAACTTTTGAAATATGCTAATGATTTGAACAAAACTGTCATAAATTTGAAAGCTGTCAATCAAGAATTACAGGAAGCTTATATTGATACCATTAACCGGCTTGTAATAGCTATTGAGTACAAAGATGAAGATACAGGCAGCCATATCGTTCGGATGAGCCGCTATAGCTTCTTGATTGCAAAGAAGCTTGGGGTGAGTGACGAAGATGCTCAGAACATACTGTATGCTGCTCCAATGCATGACGTAGGGAAGGTTGGAATGCCTGATAATGTTTTGCTGAAGTTTGGAAAATTGACAGACGAAGAGTTTGATTTAATGAAAACGCATACGACCATAGGAGCGAAAATCCTGGCAAATTCCAAATCGGTAACATTGCAGGTTGCAGAGCAGATCGCTCTTTTTCATCATGAGAAGTGGAATGGCAAAGGATATCCCTACGGTCTTTCCGGGTATGACATTCCTCAGGCGGCCAGAATTGTCAGCTTGGCGGATACTTTTGACGTTCTTGCGTCTAAACGTCCTTACAAAAGTCCCTATTCTATAAAAGTTGTTCTTGAAATTATCAGGAAAGAGCGTGGTCGGCATTTTGATCCGGAAGTGGTGGATGTGTTTTTGGAAAATATAGATGAGATATTGAAAATAAAATCAGAAGCGGGTTTTGCTGAGGATGTTGCGGACACCGATTTTATATGGAGCGAAAGAGATCTGGAAGCTGGTTGGTTGTGAAAAGGGAGCTGGATGTTTATTTTGTCCTGAAAAACCTGGTCCTTTGGGTCAGGTCAGAGATAGATGGCTATGCCTTGGATTTTTGTGCCTAAAATCACAAATTCCAAGCGCCAAATCTCAAATCATGGGTTTTTGCGTCAAATCTTGATACTATTTTTTCATAAGTCTTAACCAGGAGATAAATATACAATGGCGGGTCTCCAAAGTAGAACTACACGGACGGTGATTTCTTGCTATAACCTGTTAGACTTGACAGTTACAGGAGGTATAGAGGATTATACAGAGGGCATATACGAAGGAGATATCAACAGATCCTATAAAGATGCCCAACGTGCACAAGGGAATTACTTATTAGATGAAGTCCGGTGTCGCAAAGGGTCGTGTGTTTTAGATATCGGTTGTGGTAATGGGACTTTATTGGAACTGATTCGTGAAAGGAATGCCTTCGGCTCTGGAATTACTATTTCACAACCGCAAGTGAATCGATGTAAAAGAAAAGGGCTTGAGGTTTATTTGTTGAATTATAGAGATATTTCCAAAAAATGGAATAATCAGTTCGAGGGTATTATAGCAAATGGTTCAATCGAGCATTTTGTGAAGCCCCAGGATGTTATTGCGGGCAGACAAGATGAAATCTATAGAGAATTATTTGAAATATGTTGCAGAATTTTAAATCCATCTTCAGAAGACGGCAGGTTTGTAACTACTACCATCCATTTCAATAGAAAACCCAACCCTCAAGATGTTTGCAATTCCCCTTTTTCTTTTCCAAAGGATTCAGATCAGTTTCATTACAGTCTTTTAAATAAAGCTTTTGGAGGATACTATCCTGTTAAAGGCCAACTTGAACGTTGTGCCAAAGGCATATTTGAACTTGAAAAAGAAGTTGACGGTACTTATGATTATCATCTTACTTCTGAACGCTGGTTAAAACAATTTAAAAAAGCCTTGTTTATCAATCCTGTGTTCGTGGCAAGATTAGCAGGCAAAATAATAAGACGTCCATGTCATACATTCGCTATGCTTGCATGTTTATTCGGGTCCCAGTCATGGGCTTGGCAATTTAGAACAGACAATCCCCCAACAAGATTACTCAGACAAACTTGGAGATGTTCAGGTTAGTTTACCCAAACCAGCCCTTGCGGGTCGGACTGAGATAATATGCCGTTAATATATGTAATACGATAAATACAGGATGTTTTTCGAGTCTGAAACTGATGGTTTTAAGGTCAAAAACAAGCTTCTATGCAAAATAGTGGAACTTTTCTAAACCAAAGAAACGTGAAGGTGTTGGAGTGATTGAAGTGCTCTGTGTGTTAACAGCTTCTAATTTGTTGCAGGTAATAAACACATGAAGATAACCAATTTGATTGTATGGAAAATTGCTGTTGTTGTTATAGCGCTTATAATTTTCTCAGGTTGTGCATCAAATTATGGATGTCTTCAGCAAAGCCGGGATGTCACAAAGCTTTTTGAACACTTTAAGATACTTGATAATTACAGGTATTATTACAGCGGAACAGAAACAGAGCCGAATGCCATAATCGGAATTAAGAACGATTATGTGCTTGTAACAAAATTGTGGAAAAGTGTGGATCTTGTCGGTAAACAGCTAAAAATCTGGATCGACCGGATGTGCGAGTCTCATGATTTTCCTATTAGTCCATATGGTGCATTAATCCTTGATCGGGAAGGTAAACAGATAGGAATCTGGTATTCTGCATGGGATAAAACTACCGTAAAGATTGAAAAGAATAACCATATCATTGTTCAGACGCCAACAGTTCCCATTGAAAAGATTAGGTTTCTAAAACAAAATAACGGATGACTTCGACATAAGCAGAAGATTAGAGAATGTCTTAATTATTGTTTTTTGCTTTATCCCTTACGAGGCGAACATTTAACATTTAAGGTGTTATCCTCTTTCTGTTTCCTGAGATACGAGTAACATATGAATTTAATTAAAACAGGCTTAATGGAATTTAGGGCGCTTCTCATGGTAATGTTTATGATGTCGGTGCTTGCAGGATGTGTGACTGTAGGGCCGGATTATGCGCCGCCTGATGTATCATTGCCAGCGGCATGGTCTGTTGAAATGAAGGTTGGCTTGATCGTCGAAGACTTAGATAAGCAAACGCTGGCCGATTGGTGGTTAATACTCGATGATCCTGTACTAACAAGTCTGATTAAGCAAGCGGTTGCGAGCAACCTCGATTTAAAAGAGGCCCGAACACGAGTTCGGGAGGCGCGTGCCCTCCGTGGTATCAGTAAGGCCGACCGTTTCCCGACTATTGACGCCAGTGGCGCAGCAAGGTTGAGCCGTAGCAGCGAAGATACAGGCAGCGGGGCCGAGAGAAAGCTCTATTCCGCAGGCTTTGATGCCACTTGGGAGCTGGATTTATTTGGCGGAAAACAACGCGCCATAGAGGCTGCCGAAGCTGATCTACAGGCAAGCAAAGAGGGTTTGCGGGGCGTGCTTGTCAGCCTGCTTGCAGAAGTAGCTCTTAATTATGTCGAGGTGCGTTTGTTTCAGGCTCGGTTGTCGGTTGCGCATACCAATCTTGATGCGCAGAAGGAAACATACAACATCGCCCAATGGCGTTTTCAGGCTGGTCTGTCGAGCCGGATAGACGTAGAACAGGCTAAGTACAATTTGGAGCAGACCCGATCCAGGATACCCGATCTACATACTGGACTTGAGCGAGCCAGAAACCGCTTATCCGTTTTACTTGGACAATATCCGGGTTCCCTGAAAATTGCTCTGGCTGAGCACAAAGATATTCCGGTTACTCCTCTTGAGGTCGCTGTTGGTGTACCGGCCGACGTTTTACGTCATCGGCCGGATGTCCGACGCGCAGAGCGTCAACTGGCGGCGCAAACGGCAAAAGTAGGAATTGCCACTGCGGATTTGTATCCCAGGTTTTCACTCCTCGGATCCATTGGCCTTGAAGCCTTGTCTATGGACAATTTGTTTTTAGCCGGTAGTCGAACCCACAGTATAGGACCAAAAATTACCTGGCCTGTCTTTAATGCAGGAACCATCCGAAAAAACATTGAAGTGCAATCTTCTCTACAGGAGCAGGCTTTGATTCAATATGAGGCTGCAATTCTCAAAGCACTGGAGGAAGTCGAAAACGCGCTTGTCGCTTATGCTGAAGAGCAAAGCCGCAGACAGTCGCTAAGCGATGCGGCAGAAGCCGCGAAACAAGCCGCTGAACTTGCGCAAAGCCTGTATTCATCAGGACTGATCGATTTTACTGATGTGCTGGACGCACAGCGTTCATTGTTATCATTCCAAGACCAGTTATCTATCAGTAAGAGCAAAGTAACTTCCAATCTGATAACTCTTTACAAGGCCCTTGGAGGGGGATGGACATCCTTTGTGATAAACGACAATAAATAGATTTAAACATGGAAAGAAATCATGAAATCCAACATAAATTCAGAATCAAACATTAACCAAACTCTGGGCATCAACCACTCCCAAAACCACAGAAAGCATCTTAAGCGGTGGCTCATTATAGCTTTTCTATCTATAGTGGGGGTAACAAGCGCTGTTGTTTGGAAGAAGGTAGAAAGCTCCGATTCCATGCAGTACCAGACTCAGAAAGTTCAGCGTGGAAACCTGACCGTGACCGTGACAGCGACAGGCAACCTGGCGCCAACCAATCAGGTAGATGTAGGTACCGAGGTGTCTGGAACCGTAGAAAGCGTCGAAGTCGACTACAATGACCATGTAAAGGTCGGCCAGGTTCTGGCGCGGCTGGACATCTCGAAACTCCAGGCGCAGGTTCTAAAGTCGAAGGCTGCCCTGGAATCAGCCAGGGCAAAGGTTCTGGAAACACAGGCCACCAGCAATGAAACACGCAATGAACTGGCGCGGTTAAAACAGGTCTGGGAATTGAGCGATAACAAGGTGCCATCACAACACGACATGGATGTGGCACATGCGGCGCTACAAAGAGCGCTGGCCTCAGAAACCATCGCGAAAGCCCAAGTCTCTGAAGCCCAGGCCACTCTCGAAGCTAACGAGACGGATTTATCTAAAACAATCATTCGCTCGCCCATTAACGGCATTGTTCTTACGCGCAACGTGGAACCAGGCCAAACGGTTGCCGCCTCATTGCAGTCCCCGGTGCTGTTCACTCTGGCCGAGGATTTGACTAAGATGGAACTCCACGTGGACGTGGACGAAGCCGATGTGGGCCAGGTAAAAGAAAAACAGGAAGCGATTTTTGCTGTCGATGCCCATCCAAATCGGACTTTTCCAGCGCTGATTGCCCAAGTTCGTTATGGCTCTCAAACCGTGAACGGTGTTGTTACTTACAAAACCGTACTAAATGTGGACAACTCGGATCTGTCCCTGCGGCCTGGAATGACGGCAACGGCAGACATTACCGTAAAAAAAGTCAAAAATGCGATTCTGTTACCAAATGCTGCGTTGCGTTTTGCCCCTCCGGTTAAAGAAAAAGAAGCTGCATCCAATGGCAGCCTGATCAATAAACTCATACCGCGTCGGCGGCATAAATCATCGCAGAAACAGAGTAAAGATGATATTGTCGATAACAAACAACGCGTCTGGGCACTACGCGATGGACAGCTTATCGCTATTGTTATCATTACAGGAGTTACTGATGGCAAAATGACCGAGGTTGTCAGTGGCAACATTGAGCCAGGAATGGAGCTGGCTGTAGATACAATGAGAAAGAAATAATGAAGGCAACCACTCCCACTCAAACCGCTAAGCGCTATCTTATCGAAATGAAGGGCGTAACCAAGGTATACGGTGAAGGTCCCGCAGCCATGCATGCTTTACAGGGGATAGACTTACGTATTGGCCGGAGTGAGTTCGTGGCTGTAATGGGACCAAGTGGATCAGGCAAATCTACCTGCATGAATATTTTAGGTTGCTTAGATACTCCCAGCAGCGGGGTCCATCTGTTTGAAGGCATTAACGTTGGAAATCTGTCCCGCGACCAGCGTGCACTGTTGCGCCGTCATTATCTGGGGTTTGTATTTCAGGGCTTCAACCTCCTAAACCGCACTTCAGCTTTGGAAAACATTGAACTACCCTTAATCTATCGCGGCACGCCGGTAGAAGAACGAAGGGTGCGCGCCCTTCAAGCTCTTAAAGCGGTTGGGCTTGCAGGATGGGAAACGCACACGCCTGGAGAACTCTCCGGTGGACAGCAACAAAGAGTCGCTATAGCCCGTGCCATTGTTACTAATCCCAAGGTTTTGCTAGCCGACGAGCCCACTGGCAACCTGGATTCCGCGCGCAGTCGTGAAATCATGGATGTGCTTGCTGCATTTAACAGTGAGCGTGGCATAACAATTGTCATGGTGACGCATGATGCCGATATAGCGGTCTATGCAAAACGAATCATTCGTTTCTTCGACGGAAGCATCGATTCTGAAGAGGAAAAACCGGGGATTGCTTAATGTTCAGTGAAACAATTTTACTATCCTTGCGGGAAATTTGTCGCAATCTCATGCGCTCAACTCTGACAATTCTGGGTATTGTTATTGGGGTAGCTGCTGTGATCACCATGGTGACTTTGGGTAGAGGGGTCACGGCACAGGTGGCCTCCGATATTGCCAAATTGGGTACTAATCTGCTTCAGGTTAGACCGGGCCAGGAGCGCCGCGGTCATGGTGGCGCACACTCAATTAGTGAGATGTTTAAGGCGAAAGATGCCGAGGCCATTGCCCAAGAGGTCTTTGGACTTTCTGCTGTAGCACCGATTGCATCTCAGACCATCCAATCTATTTACGGAAATGAGAATTGGTCTACCACAGTTACAGGAAGCACCAATGCTTATTTGCAGGTCAGTAACTGGATAGTTGAAAGCGGCCGTCAATTCTTAGAAGGCGAACTTCGAGCGGGCAAAGCCGTATGCGTACTTGGTGCTACTGTGTGCAACAAGCTCTTTGGCGGCCAAAATCCTATAGGAGCCACCATTCGTTTGGGTAAGCTTTCCTGTAATGTGATTGGCGTGTTAAATTCCAAAGGACAGTCCAGCTTTGGTACGGATCGGGATGATTTCGTGCTTATTCCTCTACGCATGCTTCAACGACGAATCACGGGGAATCCTGATGTGAGTCGTATCTTAGTTTCAGCGCATGATGGCGTTTCAACCAAGAAAGTCAAGCAGGATATCGAGCAACTGATGCGCGAACGTCGTCACATTTCACCGGGCAAAGATAATGATTTTTATGTCAGAGATATGCAAGAATTAGTCAGTACTATGACAGGGACAACCCGTGTACTTACCGGACTGTTAGGGGCGGTGGCAGCAGTAAGCCTCCTTGTCGGCGGAATCGGCATCATGAATATCATGCTGGTGTCGGTTACGGAAAGAACGCGGGAGATAGGCATCAGACTCGCCATCGGCGCCCTGGAACGGGATGTGCTGATGCAGTTTTTGGTTGAGGCCGTAGTGTTGTCTTCCTTTGGAGGGGTGATTGGCATCGTTCTTGGGATCGCGGCTGCCGCGGTCGGCACCATTGTCCTCGCTGTCCCCTTTGTCTTTGATCCTGTAATTATCGTAATCGCGTTCGTATTTTCTGCTGCGGTAGGTGTCGTCTTCGGCTACTTTCCAGCCAGGCAGGCTGGGCAAATGGACCCGATTGAAGCCCTTCGCTACGAATAACTCGAGTTTCGCTTCCTCTCTAAATACCGGGGATAATCCTTAGAGAGGGGGAAACATTTAACAACCATAGAGCTGTTGTTTTTGAACGCACAGAATTGATTGCGCGCTCATTTTTTTCAGTCGCCGTCTGATCATAATCACCGAGCATTTGAGCAGTCGTATGAGTTGTTCGATGGTGATAATTTTTTTAGTACATGTTTTTCATTCATGGCCACCTGATAAAGTATGTGTTTTAGAGTTATTAATACGCATACTTTATCAGGTATTTGCTGCCATAAAAAAAGGGGTTAACTTCAATAGCTAACCCCTTGATTTATTTGTGGTGCCGGAGGTCGGAATTGAACCGACACGAACTTGCGTTCGGAGGATTTTGAGT